>NZ_JADPLO010000049.1:0-53434 GCF_015667765.1 Bacteroides sp. 1001302B_160321_D4
GCTTAAAGATACAAAAAAGGCAACTAACTCGCAATGAATTAGTTGCCTTAAATTTTATTATTTTAGGAATATCCCTATGTAGAGATTCATTATTTCAAAGAGTTGCCATAATTGAATTTTTACTATGAGACGATAATCAATTTTTTTTAGTGGTATATATATGTATAATCGTCATAATATAAATATGTATTAAGGACTTATTAATAATTTCTAGTAATATGAGAAAAGTTGTTTTTTTGTGTTTATTTGTTACAGGTACATTTGCGCTTTCTTCTTGTACTTCCAATTTGGAGCAAGTAGAAACGACAGATCTTGATCGGGAAACAGTATTCGCTGATAGTGCGTATACGGCAAGGTTTCTTTCGCAAATTTATACAGATGTAGGTTATGATGTGAAACCTAATCGTTACAAAACAGAGTATATGGGCTGGGTGACTCAACATGGAGGTTTACAAACTGCATGTGATGAAGCTGCATACAAAGTTGTTACTGATGTGACTAATGATGTAATGTTTGCTACAGGTACGATTAATCCGGTGAACACCAAAGAGGACGATGTGTGGAAGATTGCCTATGTTAATATTCGTCGTGCGAATGTTTTCATGAAATATGTGGATGGGAGTCCACTAACTGAATCTATCAAACGACAGTATAAAGCAGAAGCTCGTTTTTTACGGGCGTGGTATTATGCAATGTTATTACGGCATTATGGTGGAGTTCCTTTAATTGGTGATAATATATATGAGATAGATGATGAAATGAAAACAAGTCGTGATACGTATGCTGATTGTGTAGAATACATTGTTAGTGAATGTAAACAGGCTGCTCGCGATTTGCCTAACAAGTTCCGAGGAATCAATACCGGACGTGCTACTGCTGGAGCATGTAATGGACTAATTTCACGTGTTCGTTTGTATGAAGCTAGTAAATTATTTAATGGTAGTAACTTCGGAATATCTGCAGGTTTTCCAAAAGAATTGATTGGGCATCCGGAATATAATAAGGAACGTTGGAAAACAGCTGTTGATGCAGCTCTTGATGTGATTAGGATGAATACTTTTGCTATTTATTCTAATCATATATGTAATGATGATACAGATAGAAAAGGAAGTCCTGAGCCGGGGTGGGGATTCTATGCAATTTTCCACAACAATGACTTTTATAAAGTCCCTGATGCAGGAAATGGAGTGACTTATCCTGATGGAACGTATTGTGAGATGTTATTTGAATATAGACCTGTGGCTTCTAGTAATGAGCGTGAAGCGTTGTTTGGAGCTCCAAGTTGTGGGGGGAATGGTAATGGCGGTTATGTTTATCATGATTTAGTTGAGCAATTTCCTATGAAAGATGGGAAATCCATAAATGATCCTAGTAGTAAATATTCTTATAACCCATTGAAACCACATGAAGGACGAGATCCACGTTTTGCTAATACAGTGGTATGGAATGGATCGAAATTAACTAGTGGTGGTGATTTGAATCACATTGTTTATACTCATGTAGGAGCTGGAAGTACTTCCGATGCTTTTGGAACAGGTACACCGACTGGATATTATATACGTAAATTTGGCCATCGTCAATTAGCTGGTAATCATTGGCTTGCTACTTCGCAGGCATTTGATCTGATTCGTTATGCTGAAATTTTATTAAATTATGCGGAGGCTGCTAATGAATATTATGGACCAGATCATGAGGATATTTTAGATGGCCATGTTGTAAGTCCGTATGAAGTATTGAAAACGCTTCGGGAACGTGCTGGAATTGAGCCGGGGGATGATGGAATGTATGGACTAAAGAAAAATATGAGTTATGAGGAAATGCAGGAGGCTATTCGCTTGGAACGTCGTATTGAGTTAGCTTTTGAAGGACATCGTTTCTTTGATGTACGTCGTTGGATGATAGCAGAGACGACACAAAATCAACAGATGTATGGATATAAAATCACAAGAAGTACTAATGGTGTTGAAAAAGGTGAAAAAGTGCCAGTGCGTAAACATACTTTCAGAGAAGCTATGTATTTTTTCCCTATTCCTTATAAAGAAACTGTGAAGAGTGAAGATTTACTTCAGAATCCTTATTACGAATAATAAAAAAAATAGAAATATGAGACTGAATATGCAATTGGTAATTGGGGCATTTCTGACATTAACTATGATCAGTTCTTGCGACACGTTTGAAGATGAAATGACACCCGATAGTTATTCGGAGACAATTAAACACGTAGATGGTAATTGGAGATTGTTTACCGTTTCCCGAAATGGGATAGATATTACGAAATATATGGATTTTAGTCGTTTCCATATTGTATTAAATAAAGACAATACGTATGAAATAAAAAATTATTTACCATTTATTGTGAAAGGTAATGGAACATGGAGTGTAGATGATCCGCAGTTTCCGTTTCATCTCATTTTTAGAGAAGATGGAGCAGATGAAACTGTAGAAACAGAAATTGGATTTTTAACAGTGGATGGGGAACGTCAATTGACTATAAAATTAAGTCCAGGATGTCATACTAATACATATGTTTATACTTTTAAACAAGTAATGGAATAACCTTTAATATAACCTTATGAAAACAAATAGTAAACAGAAAGATAGAAACTATGGTTTGGGAGTTCTTCTATTATTGATAACCATTATAATGGTCGGATGTGTTTATCTTGATTCTATTAATATTAATCAAAATACAAATCCGGAAGAAGAACCTGTTTATTGGGTGAAAGCAGGAGAAGTTGCCACCTTTACAGTAAAAGGTCACATTGAGGCTGCTGAGGATGCAACAAGAAGATTTCTTGTTGCCATATTGGTTCCTAAAAGTTGGAATGCACGTGAAAATACGACGGTAACTTATATTGCTGATGGTGTAGAAGATGGAGTTACTTCATTACCAATGTCTCCAGTAGACACTAAATTGGTACCAAAGAATGCAACCGTGCCTTGGGCAGAGTTATTGATGGCAGAATATGGGGTTGGTACAAATGTGTTGAATGATATGGAATGGGTAGCTTTTCGTACAGATAAATTATATTCTATAAAAAATCATGATTATGCAAATTTCACTATAACTTTAAAATGTAAAGCAGGGCCTAAGAATTTACGTTTTAAACCAGCTTTCTTTATCAATTTTGCAGAAGACGATTTCCCTGGTGATGAAAAATATAAAAAGTATAGTGATAGTGATCAGTGTTTTGAAGTAGTAGAAGGAGATGGTGGAGTAATTGACTTTTGCTCTTTCCATTTTAATAAAGTAGAACCATTAGCGGCATTACAAGATGATTATGTGACTTTTTCTTTTTTAGGCGACATTTATTCTAATGATCTTGTGAAAGAGGATGCTGTTTATATGGAAGCTACGGCATATACAGATAATGGAAAAGTTTATTCTGTAAATGAAAAGAGCGAAAAAACATTGATGATTAAAGACGATCGTCCCTATACTAATATTTATAATTTAACGATTTGGCCAGCAGGTTTTTTTGCTATACCTGCGGGTGAGACAATTATACGGATTGATTATATATTTACAAATAAAGATGGTACAATAAATATTACTAGTACTGATGATAAAATAGCAGCTGGGGGAGATGATGAGGTAGAAGGGGAAGAAGAGCCATTTTACAGTGAGCTTATTTGCGAATAGTACGTCGGTACTTATGCTTTTTATTAATATTAAATGATAGTAAATTGTATGTATAATATAGTAATTAAAAAAAATGACCGGTTTTATTTCATGTTGCTTGCAATGTGCATGCTTCTTGGAATGCTGAGTCCGAATATGTCGGCACAGGGTATGAGTAATGCTGATATTACTGGTAAGGTTGTCGATCAATATGGTAATCCAGTTTCGGATGTAACGGTAACTATGAAAAATAGTAATTTTAAAGCAGTGACAGGTGTTGATGGCATTTTCAAATTCCAATTGAAGAAAGGGGATATATTGTGTTTGTCACATCCGGGATTTATTCATAAGGAAATAAAGGTGAATAAATTGAAAAATACTGAGCGTGTATTTAAGGTGACGTTGGATGAACACTTTATTAAAGATAAAGAGGTAATTAGTGGCCCTTACGAAGGAAAAGATAAAAATCATTTTTTAGGCTCAGCCTCTACTATTTATACGGATAAATTGTCATCGATGATGGGAACTACCATTCTTCCTGCCTTAGAAGGACGTTTGTCAGGTTTGAATATTACTCAATATAGGGGGGCACGTGTTCATCAAACTTCTGCTAACTCAACGAGTGATATTGTAGGAAATGTTCCTGTGTTTGGAGAAGGGTTCTATAGTGATAACACAGAGTTTAATGTTGGTTCGCGTGGTATAGCCCCCGTGGTGGTAATTGATGGAATACAACGAGAACTTTATTCAATAGATCCAGAGGCAATAGAGTCAGTTTCTATTCAGAAAGATGCTTTGTCATCTATGTTTTTAGGAATGCGTAGTTCGAGAGGCGCATTAGTGATTACTACTAAAGAGCCTATAAAACAAGGTTTTCAATTGTCATTTACTGGGCGTTTTGGGGTACAGAGTGCTCTTAAAACACCTAATCCTTTATCTGCACATCAATATGCTTATTTGTTGAATGAGGCATTACAGAATGATGGGAAGGAACCATTTTATACATATGATGATTTTAATAAATTTCGTACACAGTCAAATCCATATACACATCCTAATGTAAATTGGTTTGATGAAATATTAAATAAGACTTCTACTACTCAATCCTATAATTTAAATGTGACTGGAGGTAATAAGTTCGCACAGTATTTTGTCAGTGTAGGTTATATGGGAGAAAATGGATTGTTTTCGAATCCAACAGAAAGTGATGCGCATGATACTAATTTATCTTATTCTCGCTATATGATTTCTTCCAAAGTAAATATTAATATAACGGATGATTTTACTGCTAAAGTTACTTTATTAGGGCGTGTGGAAGATGGAAATCAACCTGGTGCAAAATATAGTAATTTGCTGAATGCAATTTATACTACTCCTAATAATGCATATCCGATTAAAAACCCGAATGGGACATGGGGAGGTAATGTGACATTTGACAATAACTTGATGTCACAAGCCATTAATTCCGGTTACATTATGGATACTGCTCGTGATATGGTGGGAGGTATTAATTTGAAATATGATTTTAATAAATTAGTAAAAGGATTATCTGCACGTTTAGTTGGAAATGTTTCTATTCAAAATCGTTCATATACAGAACGTAGTAAACGTGCTCCGGTACATTCTTATGGCTTCGATAAAGAGGGGAAAGAAATATATACTCAGTATGGATCAAGTAATTCACAAATTAATAGATTCTACTCGGTGACTAGTTATCAGCAAATGTACGGACAGTTTGCTGTAGATTATAATCGTCGTTTTGGAGTACATGGGGTAAAGGCAACTTTAATGGGTGATACTCGCCATACATTGGCAAATTATGATTTACCTCAATTGCCCTCTAATATTATAGCAGATGTAGCTTATGATTATGCAGAGAAATATTTTGTGCAAGCAGCTCTAAGTGAAAGCTATTACAATCGGTATGCTCCTGGTAAACGATGGGGAACTTTCTATGCATTTGGTTTAGGATGGGATATCAGCAAAGAAGACTTTATGGAGAATGCTGATTGGTTAAATCAATTAAAACTACGTGGAGTATTTGGTAAAACAGGAAATGGCATAGACAATTCTGGTTATTATATGTACCGGCAAACATTTTCACATATTGGGACAGCTGGTTATCCATTAGGGACGGAGATGTCGGCTATGGGAAATGTAACAATGGAAAATACTCCATTAGCAAATCCTTTCTTGACGTGGGAAAAAGCGTATAAATTGAATGTAGGAGTTGATTTGGCTATGTTCAATAATCGCTTAAAATTTACAGCGGATTATTATAATGATAAATACTTTGACTTGTTGCAAAACAGAGGTAAAAGTATTGAATTGATAGGACAGTATTATCCTATGGAAAATATTGGAAAGGTTCGTCGTTTTGGTGGAGATTTGTCTATTACTTATCAAGATCGTGTAAATGATTTTAGTTATTATGTTTCTGCTAACTGGAGTTGTGAACAAAGTAAATTACTTTATATGGATGAGCAAGAAGTTCCAGAAGAATATTTACGCCAAACTGGACGTCCTGCAGGAGCTATTTACGGATTAGTAGCTGATGGATTTTTTACAACAAGAGAGGAAATTGAGAAAAGTCCGGTAATTGAAGGATTCGAAAATATTCAACCTGGTGATATTAAATATAAAGATCTGAATAACGATAAAGTAATTAATGAATTTGATCGTACTGTTATTGGTGGTGATAAACCTTATTCTTATTTCGGTATTGATTTGGGATTTAAATGGAGAGGATTAGATTTTTCTATGTTTTGGCAAGGTGCTTATAATCGTGATCTTTATTTGCAGGATTGGACATTGCTTGAAGGATTTCAAGCAAATGGTCGTTATTACGGACAAGCATATGAAAATATGTTAGGACGTTGGACACCAGAAACTGCAGAAAGTGCGACATTTCCACGATTAACAGCTGGTGGAAATGAATATAATCGGGGTAATGGCTGGAATTCTTCGTTTTGGCTGCGATCAGGAAACTTTATCCGTTTGAAAGATATAAGTTTAGGATATAACTTACCTGATTCTTTCTGTAATAACTACTTGGGAGGACTGCGTTTGAAGATATTTGTTAATGGTCAAAATCTATTTACAAAATCTGCGTGTGATCTGGTTGATCCAGAAGTCGGTTTTACTAGTTATCCATTGCAACGTTGTATTAGTACAGGTATTAATATCAGATTTTAATGAGTTATTATATGATACGAAATAAATATTTAACATTTTTAGGAATGGGCTTATTGTTCATGGCATCGGCTTGTAATGATGGGTATGAAAAAGAGCCAGTAGAACATTTTACACTTGATTATGTGTTCTCACGAGTTGATTCAGCAGGGATACAATCTCGATACTTTTTGAATAATATCTATTTGGAACATTTATATAGTGGATACAACCGTATAGATGGAGATTTTTTGGATGCGGCTTCAGATGATGCTATCTCTATTGATAATAATTCTCCAGAAATCTATAAGTTATTTATGGGTCGTTATTCTGCAGTTTCTCGTTTGAGAGACATGGAATGGGGGGCATATTATCAAGGAATTCGCAAAGCGAATATTTTGATTAATAATATAGATGTGGTGCCTTTTAATTTGACGTATGTTAATGCTTTGGGAGAGACAAAGCCATTAAATTATACAATGAAGGCAGAGGCTCGTTTTTTAAGAGCATATTTTTATTTCGAATTAGTGAAGCGTTATGGAGGTGTTCCTTTAGTGGGTGATAATGTATATGTATTGGGAGATGATGTACAACTTCCACGAAATACATTTGCTCAATGTATTGATTATATCATAGGTGAATTGGATGAGATAAAGGACGATCTTCGTTCGTTACCGATGTCAGATGCCACCGAGTTTGCACATGCTCCAACCAAAGAAACTTGTTTGGCTATGAAAGCTAGAGTGTTGTTGTATGCTGCTAGTCCTTTATTCAATGAAAAACCTCTAGAAGCAGGTAATGAATTGATAGGATATGCTTCTTATGATAGTCAACGTTGGAATTTGGCTGCACAAGCTGCTAAAGATTTGATAGATCAGTATGGACCGAAAGGAAAAGGTACATTAAATTTAGCGCAAGACTATCGTAATATTTTTATAAATTTCTATGGTGGAAATAATCCTGAACTAATATTTTTTCGTCCAGTAGGTAAGAATAAAAATATAGAAACCGTTAATGGTCCTTTGGGCTTTTCTGGAAATTCTTTAGGTAATGGTAATACTAATCCTACACAGAATTTGGTGGAGTCTTTTTTAATGAAAGATGGTAAAAAACCGGGTGAAAGCACTAAATATATTTATAATTCAGTAGATGATCCTTTTAAGGACCGTGATCCACGATTAGATTTGACGGTATTGCATAACGGATCTAGATGGTTGAATACAACTCTTGATACAAAAGTAGGTGGCACACATAACCCTTCAGGAGCCCAATATAGTCGGACATGTTATTATATGGCGAAATTTATGAAAAATTATCAGGCTTTGGGCAATTATGAGGACGATACCCATTTGTGGGTAATATATCGTTATGGTGAAGTGTTGCTAAATTATGCAGAGGCATTGAATGAAGTGGCTATAGCAGGTGGTATGATTGATTATAAAGAAGTAATCAGTAGCCTTGTCCAATTGCGTAAAAGAGCTGGTATAGAACCTGGAGATGATAATAATTATGGTTTACCTACTCCAGAGACTTATGACCCTATTGAGATGCGTGACATTATTCGTAATGAACGAAGAATTGAAATGGCTTTTGAAGAACAACGTTATTGGGATATTCGACGTTGGAGAATTGCGGAAACTATTTTCGAAAAACCTTTAAGAGGTTTAAGTATTCAGGTTGTTGGTACTAAAACCAATTATCATGAAGTGGATGTGCTTTCGGCCAAATTTGATACGAAGCGTTACTTCTATCCAATTCCGTATTCAGAAGTGATAAAAAATGGAAATATGATTCAAAACCCGAATTGGTAATTACGTTATGAAAAGAATATTATTAATATTATTGAGTATAAATCTGTTTACGTTTGCCTTGGCGCAATCGTTAACGATAAAAGGAAAGGTCTCTTCTACTGATGGTGAATTGCTTCCAGGAGTAAATGTAAGGATAAAAAATGCTACGATTGGTACAATTACAGATTTTGACGGTAATTATCAGTTGAAAGCGAATAAGGGAGATATATTAGTATTTACCTATATAGGTTTTAAAAAGTATGAACTAAAAGTAGGAAATCAGACATCTTGGAATGTAGAGTTGGCACCTGATCAAACAGATTTGGATGAAGTAGTGGTGGTAGCATACGGAAAGGCAAAACGTATCACTATGACAGGGGCGGTTAGCGGTATACAAGCACGTGAAATTCGAAATGTACCAACTAGTAGTTTACAAAATGCTTTAACTGGAAAATTGCCAGGATTTTTTAGCCAGCAGTCCTCTGGACAGCCAGGTAAGGATGCTTCGGATTTTTTTATTCGTGGTGTTAGCTCTTTGAACTCCGAAGGTAATAAACCTTTGATTATTGTAGATGATGTGCAGTATACATACGAGCAATTATCACAAATTAATGTAAATGAAATAGAAAGTATTTCAATTTTGAAAGATGCTTCGACAACTGCAATTTATGGTATCAAAGGAGCAAACGGGGTATTAGTAGTGAAAACAAGAAGAGGAAAAGAGGGCAAACCACAGATCAATGTACGTTTGGAAGGAGGAATACAGACCCCAGTTCGTACTCCTGACTTCTTGAATTCATATAATACGGCTATTTTGGTGAATGAAGCGTATGAGAATGATGGCATGCCTAGATTGTTCTCTAAGAAAGATATTATGGCATTTAGAGATCACACTGATCCTTATGGCCATCCTGATGTAAATTGGTATGATGAGATCTTTAAAAAGAATGCCTTTCAAGAAAATGTGAATGTGGATATTTCTGGAGGTTCTAAGAGATTAAGATATTTTGTCTCTGCCGGCTATTTTACTCAGGATGGTATGGTAAAAGATTTTGGAACGAAAGGAAATGATGTAAATTCAAATTATTTTTATCGTCGTTTCAATTATCGAACTAACGTAGATTTTGATGTAACGGATAATTTGAATATGCGTTTAGATGTATCTTCACGTTTTATGAATATTAATGAGCCTTGTAATATGAATGCAACGGGTGAAATTTATGACTTTTCTAAGATGCATCCTTATTCTGCTCCAGTATTAAATCCTAATGGATCGTATGCTTATTTGAGAGATACAGAAGGATATAAACCTACCTTGAATGCTCGTTTAGCTAATGAGGGGTATAAGCGTACTCGTCGTAATGATAATAATATTTTATATGGTGCCACCTGGAAGATGGACTTTCTAACGCAGGGACTTGCAGCTAATTTTCGTGTAGCTTATTCAAGTGTAGATGAAAATTATCGTCAAGTGCATCGTGGGGATTATCCAACGTATTACTATAATTCGTCAACTAATGAATATGAAATTAATCCTAATAAGAAATATGATTATGGAACATACTCTGTAACTAGCGGTACAGATCAAGCTACGAAGGATGTAAATATTCAAGCTTCATTAAATTATGCACATGTTTTTAATGGAGACCACGATGTGAATGCTATGTTTTTGTATAATCGTCAGAGTACGACAAATGAAAAGGATGCAGCTGTTCCCAATAATTTTGAGGGCTATACTTTAACGATGGGATATAAATATAAAGGTAAATATTTAATTGATCTCAATATGGCTTATAACGGAACTGACCGTTTTGGTAAAAACAATCGTTTTGGTTTTTTCCCAGCTGTTGGTATTGGGTATGCTATTTCAGAGGAAAATTTCTTTAAAAATGTAGACTGGCTAAAAAAAAATGTTCAGTTATTGAAAATAAGAGCTTCATATGGCTTGGTAGGATCTGATGTAGCTGCTGGTAATCGTTATTTGTATGAACAAGTATATCAAGAAAATGGAAATTATCCTTTTGGAGATTATCCAGCCGATAGTCCAGTGATAAAAGAGGGAGACTTAGGGACTCCTAGTGTAACTTGGGAGAAGGCTAAGAAATTTGATGTTGGTTTAGATATGAATTTATTTAATAAGGTCTCATTTACTATTGACTACTTCTTGGATAAACGTTATGACCAATTGGTGACAAGAGCTGACGTTCCCTTAATAATAGGTATAGGGTATGCTCCGAGTAATGTAGCAAGAACTACTAATCAAGGATTTGATGGACAAATTGGCTATCAAGATCGTTTTGGAGAATTTGATTTTAATACAAGTTTAGTATTCTCTTATGCAAAGAATAAAGTTGATTTTAAGGCAGAGGCTCAACAGAAATATCCTTGGTTAGCAGAAACAGGAAGACCTTTGAATCAACCATTTGGATATAAATGGATAGGTTATTATACTCCGGAAGATATTGAACTGATAAATGCTGCAAAGGAAGATCCTACTATTAAAGCTCCAGCAGTACCTTATACTGATATTCCAGTTCAGGCTGGTGACTTGAAGTATGCTGATTTGAATGGTGATGGTTCTATTGATGATTTTGATAAGGGTGCTATTGGTAAGCCTAATCTGCCTACAACAACTTTAGGGTGGTCATTTGGAGGTTATTGGAAAGGATTTAGTTTTAATGTATTATTTCAAGGTTCATTTGACTATAGTTTTGCAATCAATGGTACTGGTATAGAATCGTTTAAAAGTCAGTTTCAGCCTATCCATACTGGACGTTGGACATTAGATCGTTATAAAAATGGAGAAGAAATAACTTTCCCTCGTTTAACGACCAATCCTTCCACTATAAATAGTGCCAGTACTTATATGTCTGATTTCTGGTTGATTAATGCTTGGTATTACGGGGCTCAATACAAAATGTGGCATGAATGAAATGTAAGGTGAAGTACGTGAAACCGCCTGTACATCGGTGATTGACGAATGTCACGCAATATATTTGGGAAGAAAACAAAAAGTTCCGTTCCTTCTATTTTGCTTCCGTTGCTTCTATATTCATTCCGGTGGACTGTGCTGTAAATAGGGGAAACAATGAGAGACAGATTGAAAAGGCGAAGGAAAGACTGTATGTTGCTTCTGTTTTTAGGCTTAAAACAAAGGCTATACGCTCCATTTAGATGGGTGTATAGCCTTTATTAATTTAGATATAGAAATACATTACAGCGGCTTAAAATGCTATTTTCGTGCGCTTCGAATAAGCACTCCTTGTTGTATGATCGCTTTTTTAGTAGCGAAGGAAACACCATCGGACAACCCTTTGTGACGTAGGGTTTCTTCCGTAATACCTATTTCTTCAGCAGTAAATTCAGAATAGATTGCTGATATAGAACCAAAAAAACGGCTTGTTTTTTTGAAAATGAGATGAACATGTATAACCTTAGTCTCTTTAGCCATGACTTTACTTTTAGATATTTGTAATACTAAAAACTTCTATATAGTTGCTATATGGAAGTTTTTCTAATTGCAAATATACGAAATAAATGAAGAAAATAGGATGTATTTTTGTTTATTTCGTGATAAATACAGACTTATGGAAAAGATATAATTTATTGTTAAAATAGCCTATACCCATGTCAGCACCCTTTAAACACCCATTAGAAAATAGAGACAAAATGTGAATATCACCCATTAAACACCCATTAAAAAAGAAGTGTTTTTATTATTGAGTTTTACCCTATAATACTGGTATATGCATTGAGTTATACCCTATAATACAACTTTTAGGAATACAGATATTTTTGGTAATATGCTAAAAAACAATGATTTATAATAAAATATAATGTTTAATATTAAGTTAACCTTTTCATAAGTAGGGACATTTGACTTTTCAAAGCATCCACATCGTCTTCTAAATGGTTTACTTTATCATAATACGTCGCGTTAATATTAGGCATCTTTGCGCTTAAATACCATTCCACATATAGTATAGTATTAATCTCATCTTCCATCAAATTAAAGTTTGGGTAATTAGCTTTATCAACATTATCAGAGGTACAAACTATAAAACCATGTTCACGGAATCTATTTTTTATGCGTTTCACGTAAGCACGTCCACTTCTGTCGCTTACCACATATACATGATTGTCTTTAATCTCATTCCATTCACTTCGATCCAATAATCTTAAAATGAGATATGAACAGTCTAATAATGTCGGAGACATACTTTCTCCTCGTACTTTAACACAGAAATATTTTCTATTCCTACGTAGCATATTGTAAGGAAGCCTAATAGTCTCCACGACTTCTATAAAATCAGGATTTTCACATCCATAACCTGCAGCTACAGATATATCAACGATAGGGATTGACTCAAATTCCGACTCTATTGGAACGATTTTAGAAATTTTCGTTTGATTGTCATCACGCAACATTGAACCACATCCAGCAAGCAACCAATCCGTAGAGATATCGCTATAATATGAGAGAAATTTCAATAAATTATCTTCAGACATTCCATTTGGTTGACTCAACACGCCATTGGTTATGCCTGTATTTTTATAACATTCATACTTTGTAATCCCTTTAAAATCTAAATATTGCAGAATTCTCTGCTTTAATACTGAAAAATCTCTCATGTTTTCTTTCATAATTGAAATATCTCTATTATATTTGCAGCGTGTTACAGATTAACAGCGCTCAAATGTATGAATAATTACTCTAAAATAAAAAGGTATGAAACAAATAATTGAATTAAGAGACACCGAAAAACGAAAGATGATTGCAGAAACATTTGGAATATCTCTCGCAAATCTTAGTCAAATACTCCGTTTCAAACGGAATGGAAAGAATGCAGAAGCTATTCGTAGAATGGCACAAGAAAATGGTGGAATTAAATATACTGAAGGTAATGAACCATCAAAAGTGAAGGTTTTGGATTCTCACGGAAATGTAACAAGAGTAATAAGCAATAAATAAAAATCTGCAATGCAAAAGAATAAGATTTTGAAACGTATAGATCGCATTATTTTTCAAGCCATTGTCATGGGTGATAACTTAACAGCAGATGATGTGCTACGCCTCGGCAACCATGCCAGATTCAAGAAGAAACTATTCATGGTTGGTGACACGTGCCGGGTTTCAGTGAGAAAGTTGTCCAATTCAGCGAGTATATTCACAGTCGTCAATTACTACTACATCAATAGTCTCTGTTTTACGGATCGTATCCGCCACTATTTGGGCAAATTGAGGACAACAGCATTTCGTAATATGGGCATAAGTGAAGTCTTTGTCGTAATCATAGATGATACGTGCCTTTAGCTTATGAACAGGACATTTTACATCTCGGAGTATACTCTTGCATATTGTTTGGTCTGATGCAAGTTTAGATTCCAAATCATCGAAAAACATCATAACGGTTTATTTAAATTAAATATTTTCCATATTGGCTACAAATGTAGCAAAACTATTCCGGTTCGTGATGAATAGGAATAGCCTTTTTAGAAACATGAATGTAGAACAAGAAAAACGATATAGTATATGAAAACATTTAGAGTGATTCAGAATGTGTTGATAGCGGTCGGGATAATAACTACCGTTTCATTGGTTGACGGGATTGAGGTGTCTGCCTCTAATGTGCAGGCGGCTTTTGTTATTGCCTGTTTCACGATAGTGACCATTCTTGAAAGGGAATTCCGTTCGGAAAAGGACGAAGAGTAAAACAAGTATGCAAGCAAGGAACTTCCCCGTATTTCGGGATAACACAGACTCATGGTTTCAGATTGAATTTGTCATGGTATTATTTAATGGTGTTAGGACAGGTTTTCAATGGGAACAGGTGAAAAGAGGGGAAGCAGCTACAATCCTGGGGCAGTGCCGGGACTTGCGCTAAAGTTAATAGTATAATTATTATGGCTGAGATATTTAATAATCGGATTTGCGTGTTTGCGAATGAATTAATCATCTTCAATCCCAAAACGCAAGTTGGGAGTGAAGATGGGTTCATTCCTGAAGGAACATACTATTCGATGGTGAGGAACGGGCAACTTATCGTACTCCGTCGTGGTATTCCCGGATGTCCTGCCCTAGTAGATTTTGAAACCATGAGAAAGGACGTAAAGAAAGGGTACATTGTACGTAAAGGTGATCCCCGTGCAGAAATTGCCGCTAAAACACAGAAATCCATACTGGAAGATGCGATTGTCTACAGCAATGCCGCCTACGAGTTTTTCAGTGTGAAATACCGCTATGACGGTGACAAGAAGCTTCCCCCCGCGAAGATTGACGAATATACCCTTAATGTGCGCATCATGAACGCGCTCCTCTCCCTTCGCGATGGTCGTAAAGCCAACTCGATAGGCGGTGGTGGTACGCGCATCAACGTTTGGGAAAAGCTCTGTAAGTTGAGCAATGATCTTCTGACACTGAAAGACCCGAACGGGCGTGATATTTTTCCTCATAACCTGCCGAAGAACTGGAAGGCTTTGAAACGTAAATGCGAGCAATATGAAGCGGCACGACGGATCAGTGAGGAAGAAGGCTATCGCAGTGTCATCCATAAATCGTATGGCAACAAATACGCGGCAGTCGTACTGAACGAGGACGCAAAGGCAGTGATGCATAAATTAATCAGTATGCATAACAATCTGAATAATGTTCAAATCATGGAAGAATACAACAAGGTGGCTTCCCTGATGGATTGGAAACCGATCGATAGTCCTACCACCGTTGAGAACTGGAGACAAAAATTTGCTCTCACAACAATGGCGGGAAACAAGGGAGACAAAGCTCTGAAGAACACACGCATGAAACAGATACACCGCGAAGCCCCGACACAAGCACTTACTTACTGGACGCTGGACGGATGGGATGCGGAACTGTTCTACCAGAAAAAGACTCCCAAAACGGTAAAGAAAAACGGTGAGGAAAAGAGATATATGTACACCACTTATACCAACCGGAAAACGATGGTAGTCGTACTTGACGCATGTGAAAAATATCCGGTAGGGTATGCCATTGGCGACCATGAATCACCCGCTCTTATTCGTGAAGCATTACGAAATGCGGTACAACATACCAAAGAGCTATTTGGGGAACGCTATAAGCCTTTACAGCTACAAAGCGACAATTATCAAAAGAAGGTGATGGTTCCCTTCTATGAAGCCATGACCAAGTACTATACACCAGCCGCTTTGGGAAATGCAAAGTCCAAAATTGTAGAACCCTATTTCAAACGGCTGAACGTGGAATACTGCCAAAAACAGGCGAACTGGTCGGGCTTCGGTATCACTGCCGACAAAGATAACCAGCCTAATTTGGAAGTATTAAACCAGAATCACAAGTTCATCCCGGATGAAGCCACCGTTATTGCGCAATTAGAGGCTATAATAGCGCAGGAACGGGCAAAGAAGATAGATGCTTACCGCGCTGCATGGGAACGTACCGAAGAAGCCCGCAAAATGCCTTTCGGGATTGAGGAATATCTGATGCTCATGGGGGAAACCACCGGACGCACAAACAAGATCACAGGTTCGGGACTGTTTATCGAGTTCATGGGTGAACGAATCTGCTTCGACAGCTTCGACCTTTCCCTCCGCGACCATTACAACGAAGACTGGATAGTACGCTTTGACCCGGACGATATGAGTCAGGTGCTTGTATCGAACGCAAAACGCCTGAAGTCCGGTCGTGTTGACAAAGAGATCGGGACATTGCAATACGTACTGCAACGTGATATCAAAGTTCCGATGGCTTTGGCTGATCAGAAACCGGAACATTTTGAATACCGGGCACGTGTCGACAGGTTCAACACTGAAATGGTGGAAACGGTGAAGGAGAAAGTGAAAGAGGTAGACAGGAGAATCACCACCATTTGCCAACGTATCCCCGAAATAGCTGCAGGAACGGTTCTTGACCGCTACCTGATAACCGACAGCTTGGGACAGCACAAGGATGTCCGGTCGAAAATGAGGGATGACGCCACGGACGCGGATTTCATGGAAGTGACCCAACATATCACCCGGCAAAGTGTAGCAATGGCTTCCACCGGAACGGATGATGAAGATTACGATTACAACCCGCTGGACATGAATTTTTCAAGATGATTTAAAAACAATTTAAAAGATATACAACATGGATAATCAAGCATTAAAAACGTACATAGAGAAGTTAATCAATCGCGGATCATCTGCAACGGAGTTGGCGCGTAAATGTGGAATATCGGATACCGCCATGTCCCAATTCAGAAGCGGCAAGTATGGAGCTAACGAAGACTCTATCGCTGAAAAGATCGCTTCCGGTCTTAATTACTACGAAAACGCCTGGAATGTAGTGGAAAGCGTCACCAGTTACCAGCAGGTACGCACCGCGTTCGTGGCAGCCAAACGGAATCACAAATGGATGTGCATATCTTCCCGATCCGGCAGTGGGAAGACTCAATCCCTCATAGACCTTTATAACATGAGTACTGATAATTCAGTCATATATCTGAAATGCCGGAAGTGGACGGCACGTAAATTCCTGACCAAGTTAGCCACATGCATGGGGGAAACGGTAACGCGCTATATGGATAACGATGACCTTATGGACTTGGTTGTTTCACACATAAACCGCATGGCTGGAAAATCCCCTTTGTTAATCCTTGATGATGCCGGAAAACTGGCGCACAGTGCCCTTTGTACGTTGATACCTCTATATGATGATACTTTACACCGTTTGGGGGCTATCGTAGCCGGAACGGAGACGCTGGAACGCAATATAAAGCGTTATGTCGGTCGTGTAGAAGGATACGACGAAATAGACGGCAGATTTTGCCGGAACTACATCGCATTACTGGGAGCCACAAAGAAGGATGTCAAAGCCATTTGCGCGGCAAACGGGATCAATGATACGGAGGAACAGGAAAACATTTGGGGAAAGTTGAATAAAGAGAAAAAAGAGCCTGTGCCGGGAAAATATGTTTGGTTTACCGATGATTTGCGTGAACTGTCCGGCATGATCGAAGACCGTATAATCAAACAACAAATCGAGCGTGGAGAACTGGCATGAAAGTTTGGAGTCAGAAGAACCTAGAAGACATCCGACATGAATATATTGATTTTGACGGTGAATGGTATCTGGCATTCGGTCGTCCGGAAAAATCCGGTTGCTGGATCATTTACGGAAAGTCGGGACAAGGAAAAAGTTCTTTCGCTCTGCAGCTGGCACGCAAATTTGATGAAATGGGGCTCCGGGTTCTTTATTTAACACTTGAAATGGGCGCGTGCGACGACTTCGTGAATTCCGTTCTTAGTGTCGGCATTCATAGTAAAACGAATAATATAATCTATTCGGATGAAGCCACCATCACAGAACTGGACGAATACCTCTCAAAGCAACGCAGCCCGGACGTGATAATGATAGACTCCATACAATACTTCGAGCAGCAAGGGGGAGCGAAAGCCCCCGAAATAATCCGCCTGCGCAAGAAGTATCCGCGAAAGATATTTGTCTTCATCTCGCATGTGGACGGGCGCGAGGTGGAAGGAAAAACAGCCTATGACGTGAAACGTGACAGCTTTAAAAGAATCTACGTGGAACATTTCAAGGCAACATTTATCGGACGTGGCAAAGGAGGTTCACGCGGATATTACATAGTATGGGCGGAAGGGTATCAAAAATATTGGATTGAAAATATTAAAAGCGATAATGATGGAACAGAAGACGAAGAAACCTATCAGTAAGAGCCTTATCAAACGCCTGCATATCATATACAGCGCACAAGGCATTGATGACGAACAAAAGCGGGCTATCCTGCTAGACCTGACAGACGGACGGACAAATACCACAAAAGAGTTGACATACAGCGAGGCAATGTATCTCTGCGGTTATTTGAACGGTGCGAAAAAAGAAAACCAGGATCTAACCATCACCGAACGGGAAATAAGGAGACGCAGATCGGCTGTCCTGAAGAGAGTGCAGCGGATCGGAATCGACACAACGGACTGGGGAGCGGTGAATGCGTTTTGCCTTGATACCCGGATAGCAGGAAAGAAGTTTCGCGAACTGGACGGGGAAGAACTTCTCCTGTTGATACCGAAGCTGGAGTCAATATTAAAAAAGAAAGAAGATGGCGGATATTAGTGCGGAACAACACCGGATAAACCGGATTAATGAATTACTGGATCGGCTTGACAAGATTCCCGGTGAGCTGGATGCCATACACGAAAAATTGTATGCCGGAAATATGAATCGTAACGAGTTTGCGAAGTTGGTAGACCAAAGGTCATCGCTTTATATCGAAGCGGAAAACAAGGAACGGGAACTGAAAGAAGTATATAAAATCAAATTGTAATTAATCATTTAAAAGTTAATAGTATGGATATTAGTAAATTGTCAAAAGAAGAAAAGGCGGAACTGTTGCGTAAACTGAAAGAGGAAGAAAAAACAGAGTCCATTCAGCGGAAGGAAACCTACGAAGCGTTGAGACATCAGTTCATGTTCGATGTGGAAAGTAAACTCATGCCAGTAGTGAATGATGTTCAGGGCTTTTATGATTGGATTGTGGGTGAAAGCAAGGCTTTCCGTAACGTGATGCGTGAATACGGTCAGCTCCGTATGCGTCAGGGTGAAGAAACCGCCACTTTTTCAGTAGTAGACGGGAACTTCAAACTGGAGGTAAAAAGCAACAAGGTGAAAAGTTTTGATGAACGTGCCGATCTCGCTGCCGAAAGGCTGATTGACTACCTGAAGAATTATATAGCCCATTCGGAAAAAGGAGTCGATGATCCGATGTATCAAATGGCGATGACGCTTCTCGAACGTAACCGTCAGGGGGATTTGGACTATAAGTCTATCAGCAAATTATATGAATTGGAGTCACGTTTTGATGAAGAATATGCCTCTATCATGCAACTGTTTAAAGAAAGTAATGTCGTGTATAAAACTGCAACTAATTACTATTTCCATAAGCGTGACGAGAACGGAGTATGGCGTCGTATTGAACCTTCATTCTGTAGATTATGATTATAGCAGTTGACTTTGACGGAACCATTAGCCGGGGGAGATTCCCGGCTATTGACGGGGAGCAACCATACGCTGGTGAATCGCTCCGGAAATTACATGATGAAGGACATAAAATCATTATTTGGACATGCCGTACTGGTGATCAGTTATTGAATGCCATCAACTGGCTGTTGGAACGCAAAATACCATTCGACCGTGTAAATGACCATGATCCTGAAAATGTCGCTAAATATGGGGAAGGCGGGAAAAAGATATATGCCCATTGCTATATCGATGACAAAAACATCGGAGGTTTTCCCGGATGGCTGGCATGTGTGGAGGAGATTGAACGGATGGAAGAAGCCTATAAAACTATTTTAAAAGAGGATAAAACTAAAGTATGAACAAGAAGAAGGAGATAATACGCACTATCAGAAATTTTAAAAGGATTCTGAAAAGTGGGAATGTGAAAACGATATTGGTCGTTAGTGATTGGGATATATATATAAAAACATACACTATTGAGGAAATTGCTGCCCGTTTCTTACGAATAAAAGGTTATAATGTACAAATTACCATATCGGATAATACGGAGCACCCTTCCTACCAGTTTGGTTATATACGATTCTATCGTTATGCCAGAATCAAGTTTAATTCTAATTAGCAAAAAGATGAATGCAAAAGATCAAAGAAAACTGTGCAAAGCCGGCTATACAATCCTGCGTCGCCATGATTACCCCCAGCCGCATATCACTTTTAAAAGCGATATAAATCCGGATAGTTGGAAAAGGTATGGGGACAATTATCCTTCAAAAGCGGAAAGAGACCGGGCAATGAAACGTTTGCTAACAGATGATAAAATAGTAGAAGATTAAATTGGATATGAAAAAAGATAATAGCTTAGAGGATCTACTGATTCTATATTTAGTATCAGTAATAGGTATATTTACCTCCTTATCGGTTTTGGCTTATTGTGGAGTTTTAAAATAAAGGGATAACAGCCGGGAAAGATCGGCTTTTGATAATATTTAATTTAGAAAGGAATAAGAATATGGCAAAGATTTATGTAGCAAGTAGTTGGAGAAATCAACATCAACCACAAGTAGTTAGTTTCCTTCGCGAGCAGGGACATGAGGTTTACGATTTTAGGCATCCTGCTGGAAAAACTGGATTTCAGTGGTCACAGATTGATGAAGATTGGCGGAATTGGAGTACAGACCAATATAGGGCTGCGCTTGAACATCCCATTGCACAGGCTGGTTTCAAATCTGATTTTGATGCAATGCAATGGGCAGATGTTTGTGTTCTTGTATTGCCTTGTGGACGCTCTGCACATTCGGAGGCAGGATGGATGAAAGGAGCAGGAAAAAAAGTAATAGTCTATCAAATTTGGGAAGAAGAGCCGGAATTGATGTATAAGTTGTTCGATGGTGTGTGCTCAATGGGGGTAGGATTACAGATGTTTTTAGCTGAATTTGACAAGGAGAAAAATAACGTATAACAAGATAATAATGAATAAAGATAATATTATTCCACCTATGACGCATCCTTATGGGATGTGTTGGCAACAGCCGCCAACTTACTTGATACTAATTGATGATACTCATGCAGTGATGAGTAGACTTGATTTTGAAATACTCATGGATTATACTTGTTCTCGACCGTCAGCTCTCTATAATGGTAAAATGTGGAAAGCACAATATGAGAATGAAGGTGCGTTGAAATGGTTTCTTTGCTATTGTTTCAATGAGAATGAGAAGACGAATGAGATAGACATTGCATATCGTGAAATTTTGATAATTGACTAATAACAATACGGAAAGGAATAGAATGTTATATATAGCAGAAGTAGTAGCAATAATCGAAGAGGCGAAAGAACGTGGAGAACATTCGCACACATTCATAAATCTGTCTTCGTATGTACGACATATACTAATAAAAGTCGGATATAAAATACGTTTCTCTATAGATGAGAATTGGAATGGCGTATATAAAGTAGAGTGGTAATTTTAAGTAAAACAAAATAGATGAGCTTTATTGCAAGACAAAAGAATGGGCTTTTATGCCGATTCTCAACGGTGATAGATACTGTTAGTGATTATAATATGACAGATGAAGAATATATTGAAATGTGTGCCCAAAAAGCAAGGGAGGAAGCTCAAGAAACATTAAAACATTCTCTTCGTCCGTTTGAAGAGGTAAAAGCATCTTTTGTACCTACCAATATGAGCCGTGATGAGTTCAACAGGATTTTAAAATTAATGGAAAAAGAATAACTATAAACATGAAACGATTTAATACCCAAACAAGGTTTGTTCCCCTAAAGATAGATGAAGACTTTAATGTGGGGCATATTCAATCGAAAGACGGAAAAGTAAAAGACTTTAAAACGCGCAAGGCAGTTGAGAAGTATTGCAAAGAAAATCATTGCATTTATTGCGAAGAAAAATACATATTCTACAAATGATTATCCGTTCGAGAAAAGCCGCGCAAGAAAAAATCTTTGCGCGGCTTAATTTTATATTCTCAAATTACAGCAATCATTCGGGCTGTAGTTTACATTCTTCTTCCAGTACTGAAAATGACTATCCACGTCCTCACAAACTGAAATCTTCCTGAATCCTGAAATCTTATTTAGATATTCGATTTTTCGCTCCAACTGCAAATGATTATACCCTGCATGCTTCAGGGTGTATTCGGAATAGTCAATATCAAACCATTGCTTCACCCATGTGTTTACCCGCAAGAACTCCACCAGAATCTTATCACATCTGATACTGTTCAGAACCCTAAAATCAATAAATTGAGGGATAAATGGTGATAACCTGACAGAGACATCAAATCCTTGCTCCTGCAGCTTCTCAATAGCTTTAATCCGTGCAGATGGCGGACACGCCTTTTCAAATGTACGTGAAAGAGTGTCATCCGTAGAAGTCACAGATATTTGTATATGCGCCAGTTTTCTATCCATCAACCGGATATATATGTCATCTGCTACCATTGAGGACTTTGTCACGATAAGGTAATGTACCCCTTGTCGGTTCAGGTTCTGAATTGCTTTATAGGTTTCCCTGTAAACAGCCTCACAAGGTTGGAAACAGTCAGTCATTCCACCCAAACGCACAACTGTTCCCCGCTCTAATTTGCAGATCTTCCTCCCCACTTTGTCCGTCCGGGAAACAGATGGATTATCAGGATGCCATAGTCCCCTGAAATTAAGGAGTGACTTTGCATAACAATAAGAACAGTCGTGAAAGCATCCACAGCCGTAGAGGTCTAAACGTGTCGGGTAATTGCATTTATTTCCTTCATTTCCGGAGACGGTCTTATAAAAGGACTTAAACTCTGGTGCTTTTGTGAACGTAGTCACCCATTGTGGTGCATTTACTGTATATCCGGTAGTCATACCCGCAATTTCTTCTTTCAACATGCTCATACTCTTTTAAAATGAATGTTTATAATAATAATACAAATTTGATTATCTTTGCAATGCCAATCACATAAAACAAAAATGCGAGTAGACGCAGCAAGGGTTTTTGCCCCCGGCTGTGCGTCTGCTCGCATTTTGTTAGTATGTGATTGGCGTCTTTACTAACAGGCTGGGGGCTTTTTTATAGCCTTTCCCCCACAGGCTTATATTCAATTTTGACAAATCACTGAAAATCCGTATATTTGCGCTTATAATAGTGCTTTCTTATGCGGAATCCTGAAATGACCAAAATACGTGACCGGAAGATGGTAGAAACGTTCTATCTTCTCTATGATAAAAAGCGCATCCGTTTGGAGGATGTTCTTTTGCGTATGAGTCATGACCTGTTCTTTCTTGATCAGAACTACATCTACAAACGGATTTTTTATATATCGGAGAATTTATCATATTACGAACAATTAAAAGAGGGCAAAAAGCCCGATTCAAAAAAGAACGATACAAATCAACTTAGTCTTGGTTTTTAACCGTTGCATCATAGATGATACAGCGGTTCTTCGTCTTCCGTTTTCTCCGGTAAGTCCCCATTGCTAATTTTCATTTCACGGTCTTTCATGTCGGCATGGCTTGCAAGTTCCATTGTGGTGTAATCCATGATTTCACATTCAAAGCTGATCCGGTACAGGTTTCCCGCACCCCCCGACTCTTCCCGTCCGACATGGGTACGTCGGAGCGTGCCGAAGTTCTTTCCCGATTTTCCGTGTAACATCATCCCCAGCAATGTCAACAGGTCAAGAAAGGACAACGCCTCTTCCTGCATAGCCGCACCTTCGTAGGTATCGGAAAAAGTTTCGTAAAACAGCCGGAAATCAATCTGCGTGTGAAGCCGCTGAACGAGTAACCCTTCATCCTCAATACCCAGCGTATTAAATTCAATGAATACAGCCGGGGACGAAAAGGGATGTTCTTCATCGAGAAAACTAACCTGTTCATGCCACATGTCTATATGTTCAATCCCCGGTGTATTTTCCATCCGTTCCCTTAGCTCGGAATACTCATCCGGGATAGATGCGAGGAACTCATCTTTGCTCCGTATTATTTCAACCAGTTCTTTGTAGCAGTCTGTCCAAATCATAACTATATAGATTAAATATTCGAGAATCGTTTGTCAATCTCCGATGCGATCCATGTATCGAGTTGCTTCATAAACGTAGCGGACTCACCCATATACTGACGTTTGGGGATTCTTATCCTGCTGCCTACTTTTTTAAGTGCCATACTTTTGTAAAAAGAAGCCATTGTAGACAGCCGCTCATTGGCTTTATTTTGCCGTAATTCGCCATTTTTCCTCTTTTGCATTGATCCGGTCGACTTCATGTACAAATACCAAAAATAACGTTTCATTCGCTCCGTTACGACAATGTACCCGCCTTCATTGTGGATCTTGGCATAAGCCAGCGGATCGGTCTGATAAATGATACGGTCTATTCCACGGCTGACCGCATGTATGCTGTCACGGAGCTTCCCGCTTTGTATCAATACGCCACGATCCGAACCGATTGCGAGTGACCTTTTAGCCCACGGTGTCAGTGATGTATCAAGAAACCCCTGCCTGCGAAAATTCTGCTTGAAGAAGTTCACACCCGCAACTTTCGCGTAGCGGTGCGCATCTTCTACCAGTGTGGATAATTCTTTAAAAAAATCAGGTAATTCAGTTCTTTCCATTTGCATTTCAAAATAAAATTGTATATTTGCAATGTTCGCGGCTGTAACAGGTCAAGAGCTCCCTTCAGGAGTGGTAGTTTCGGCTACTGCTCCTGAAGTTCTTTAAGAAGGTCGGTTGCTTTTCCGTCCACCACGTCTTGCCATGACACTTTCACGGCTTTTCTCTTATAAATGAACACCATCCGCTGCCCGGCATACTTTTCGCCATACAGTTTGTATATGCCGTTCAGTTTGTTTTTCAGCATTTCCGGTTCGACAGTGTCAAAAGCGCTCAAATTGAATACAGTATATTCGCACTGCTGTTTTTTCGAACTGTCAAGCCCGTGTTTTATACCGCCCAGCCCCTGAATATTTTTCAGGTCTGCCAGCTTTTCGTCAATCAAATATTCCGGGTTCTTTACCCCGTCCTCGTTGATGTGCGGGCGGATTTTTACTTTCATCTTCAGTTCCTTTGAAATTACCCGTGCGCTTTCCACATTCTTTGCCAAGTCTTTCGGATCAGCAAAGTCGCTGATCATCACTTTCGATTCCGGATCACGATGATAAGGGGCGTATATTTTATTCCGCTCCGTCTCTTTCCTGATTTTTATCAGGTCATTGTCCGGCATTGAAAAATAAGGATGTGCAACCGTGAATATCTCACCGGATTGACCTACGTTATTCGCAAAAGCATCCGGTATCGTCACAATAGGCGTAGCAGGTGTTTCCGGTTCGTCCGTTTGTTCGACATAACACCTGCACCGATATCCGTTGGGCGGGTAGTTCTGCAGCCAAAACGGATCGTTAATAGGTTTTACGACACCATCCAGTATCCTATGTGATTCTCTTACCCGTTCATCCCCGGCAGTCACATACTTCAGGTTAGGCATTATATCCGCATTCTCCTTGAATTCCTGCCATTCACTGGCGCGTCTGCCGCTTGTTTCTGCCGTTTCAAATTCCGTGCGAAGGTAATTTTCATTATAGTCTTTATGAATTGCCATTACTTTTTCCCGGAAGTCCTCATAAGAAAGTTTTTTCCCCTTATCATCATAAAGGGCATCATTCATCTCCTTAATTTCCTGATACGTCTTCGCTCCGGAGAACTTGAACAAGTTGTCACGTATCCGTTGAGGTTCTTCCGCCTGTTCCGGATCATTATAGTCGTCTTCTCCCCATCCTTCAGCCGCCTTCTTATTCAGTTCCTCGTATGTCTTTCTGAATAATTCCCCGTCAATATTCCCTGTCTTAACTTTACGTTCGTAAACCTGTTTCATCACTCTTCCGATGATACTGCTGAAATCATACTCCCCGGCTTCCATGACAGGCGACGTTACCGTTTCATCGTCCGGTTCGGTCTTTTTTTTTTGAGGGTCTGTTTGGGGCTGATTCGGCAATGTTCCTCCCTGCTGCTCACCACCGGGATTTTTCTTTTGACCAATGATCGGCAAACCTGTTTTTTTAGCAACTTCTTCATGGTCAAACTCAAAGGTATAAGCCAGCTTGTTGATTGCTTCGATGTATTCCGTGATAGACAAACTTTCCGTGTCGTCCCACTTCAGTTTCAGCCTTTCAAGCGGTTTGTATACCGGGCTGATCTTTACCAGTTTGGGAATGATAATGTAATTGAAATAAAACTGGAACAACATTTTATCATATTCGTGCCGCGATTTTTCAACACGTTCATGTACTTCTGCCGTACCTTCCCACGCACCGTTTTCAGTTGTTCCCGTCTGACCCAGCAAACGTTTACTGATCTGGTTGTCACATCGTTCCTCTAACGGTAAAAAAGCATTGGTTGTATTTCCCCCGGCTTCTTTCCCATACTCGACCGTTTCGTTTCCTTGCAGCACAGCAAAGAAATTATTCCTGAAGTCCGTCATCATTTCGAATAATTCGTCCATCCGCTTTTTATCCATTCTGTCTGAAGTAACAAAGACGGGCGGAACACCATATTTTTCGATATAATTCATCCATGCCCCCAATCCTAATTTCTTGGCAAGAATGATGACCGCCAGTTCGTTGAGCATCCCCAGCGACCACGGATTCCCGAATTGTACATAGTACGGTTCAAGCGCACCGTCTTTGTACGACCATCCAGTCTGGTCTGATTCCTCCCTGATGATGATTTGTTGTTGTGGAATGTAATTTGACATGGGAATTTCT
Organism: Bacteroides sp. 1001302B_160321_D4; assembly: GCF_015667765.1. NCBI lineage: Bacteria > Pseudomonadati > Bacteroidota > Bacteroidia > Bacteroidales > Bacteroidaceae > Bacteroides > Bacteroides sp. 1001302B_160321_D4. The sequence continues at coordinate 26,856 of NZ_JADPLO010000049.1, forward strand.
TCGACATGGCTAATTTCCAAATTATCATCAAGGTGGGAAAGATCGGCAAGCGATACCCCCTGTAACTGATGCAGAAAACAGATTCTGATAAGCTGGTGAAACCATGGACGATCCAGTAATTTTTTTGCTTCCTCATCTTCATTGTCATTATCATCCACAAGGTTATATTTTGCCTGTTGCACAGGTAAGACGCGATTGTCAATGGTCGTCTGCAAATGTTCATCGTTATATAACGACTGAAAAAAGCGGTATAATAAACCACGCCTGGGATCATCCGGATCGGTAGCTGCGGTCACTGACATGATCCAGTCGTCAATGGTCTTTTCCCGATAAACAACAGCCTGCCTTTTATACATTGTTCCTGACGTTGGCAACCCACTGCTGTCCATTCGATAATAATACTCATTGAGTATATTCTTCAGGCTCATCCGACGAATAGCCTTCTGTTGAAACCAGTTGAATATTTCTCTTAACTTCTTGTACATAACATACCTTTTAAAAGCGGTTTAAAAACTATTTAAAGAAACCATCCACCATTGCGCGTGTGCCCGTATAATATGGGATATTGCACGTTCCCGTCTTCATCCGTTACCGGGGGAATATCCTGTGGCAAAGTCATGATCCCGTCGCGCAGTTTGACAAGTATGCCGTCCGCCCAATCGTTCAAGCCCGACAAGGAATCCGGAACTTTACGGGTTGCATTCCGGCTGACAGCACGACAGGCTGTGATACATGCGACCACACGTACCAACAACCCTGTCCGGATCGGAGGATCACCAAATATTTTCCCCACGTCGTAACGACCACCGATATAGGCGCACACTTCACTTATGACAAGGTCTTCAATCCCTGCCAGTATCTCTTCTTCTTTCTCTATACTTTCGATCAGCAACCGATTCTGTATGATGGTTGTCAAATCATCCATGTTGATGTACTTCATAGTTACCAAGTGTATTTACGTTTATATCTTCCCGCTTTCCACGGTCGTGACGCGGGTTCATCCTCTGATTGTGGGGGATCAGTGTATATTTCAAGTTTCTTCACCGCCTGTTCATCGGCATCCGGACTGTCGTCATGTTCTGTCATACCCGGTTCAACCGCATACAATTGCTTTAAGCCGACAGCTATGTCAGGGTTTGACTTTAGCAGTTCATTGACATACATACGACCGTTCTGATAATACGGGTGCATGGAAAGCATACGAAGCAACTTGGTCATCGTTTTGGGAGTTTGTATTGGAACCAAATTAAGCTCCACCCCCGTTTCCGCTTCAGCTTCCTCAATGTTCCGTTTAACTTCATCATTCCAGAATTGACTCTCATATTGCCAAAAACAGATAATGCCCTTTGCCCTGAATTCAGCCTGCTTCATGCACATCCATTGTACGCAGAGTTTCATCTTTGACTGCTTTACGAATCCGTCTATCAGCCAAAAATCATTTTTATGGCGTCCCCAAATCTTACATGCGTTAAAGTCACTTGTATCTGTCCCGGCATACGCAATGTCCCAATGTGCCACGATCGCATTCATCGTGTGAAGGTCAGGGAGCTTTCCCCACTTCACCATTTCGGGCTTGAATATTTTACCCTTGACAAGCGGTACGTGGTTATATTCCGCATGTGCCGCGAGAATGCCCATGTCTTTTTCCTGCTGACGATAGAACTGGGCGGAATACATCGATTTCCACGCTGGTTCATACGTTACCGGATCATAAGCCTTCACCAGATGCCAGTCCCAGTCGGGATGCCGTTGTTTGAGAATCGTCTGTACCATCCGGGATGCAAAACGGTTGTTAGCACCTATCAGACGTCTGCGCTTTCCCGTCATGGTTGCCAGCACGTCCGCTTCGATCCAGTCCGCATAATCATCCTGCATCCGGTTGTTTTTGATGGTCTGCGGTGTCTCCAAGTCGTCAATTATCCACAGGTCAGGACGATGTGCGCCTTTACGAAGCCCGCGAACCTTCTGCTTCGCACCGAACGCCTTGCAAATAAAGCCGTTCATCGTTACGAAGTTTCCCTTTTCCCAATATCCCGGATTATACTGCTCGCCAAAGTCGTGTTTCAAAAGTTCGTTTGCCTCGAATTCCGCACGTAAATCTTCCAGCAGGTCACAAGCGCGGTCAAATGTGTCGGAAACGATACACATATAATGCGTCTCACCGTTAATCCATAACCATAGGGGAATGATCACATCGTTCCATACCGATTTTGCAAGTCCGCGTCCCCATTCGGCATATCCTTTATAAATTGGATCGTTCATCACCCTATTGGCATGAGCGATCTGAAAGTCCGCACAGTCTGCGGTCGCATAATGGGGAAGATAGGTTTCGACAAGATACTTGACATCCCGCTTCGCACGCTGTATGCGGTTCATCCGAACTGTCAGCGATTCGTCCGGATCAATCAGGTTGCCCGTGCACCGCGCACGTTTTAACTTCTCCTGATACTCCTTGAGGGCTTTGCTATCTTCGACTTTCATTATCCCAACATTTTTGCGGCTTCATAAAGGTGGTTCTCCTGAAAGTCCAGTGTTTTAAAATAAAGGTCTGCATCGTACACCTTCATCGCATCGAATATCCGGCTCATGACATCAATGTAAATAGCGAGCGTAATCCGGTTCTTTTTGTCCACCTCTTTGAGCTGGTTTCCCCATTGCGCCACACTGTTGTCAAGCGTAGCCGCCTGTTTCCGTAGTTCGAGCACCTTGTCGCTGTCACCTTCCGCAATGGCTTCGTCAATCATGCGCAGCAGCTCCAGTTTTTGGTCTGCAAGAATGTTGATAATCTGTTTCAGGTTGTCACCCTGCTTTTGCGATGAAATAACAGATGCCTGACGCTCTTTTTTCCAAAGTGCGTCATTCTCATTAATCCAGCTTGAAACAGACCTTTCCGACACGTTTATTCGTGTGGAAATCTCCTTGCACGTCATTCCTTCACGTACATAAAGGTCGTGCGCTTCCTTCTTCAATTTACGGTAGTATTCTTTGCTTGGCATATCGCTTCCTTTCGTTTACGCAGCAAAGGTCATATTTCATCATCACCTGTGGAAAACGGCTTTTCATGCTGGAACGTATTCTTTCCAAGTTGGAAAAAATACGTCCTTGTTAACACTGTTTTTTTTCCAAGATGAAAACGCTTTTTCCGTACCCGCCTTTCCTTTTCCAATTTTGCAGTATGAAATTTTAAATATCGCGAAAATGAATCTGACTGCAACAGCGGAAAACGGACGTGCCCGGATTGAACTCAAAGGCACAATATCAAAATGGAGGGAGACGGAAGCGGAATTCACTTCCAAAATTGAGCAACTGATAAGATCAGGAATCAAGGATGTGCATATCTATATCAACTCTCCCGGTGGCGAATGCTTCGAAGCCAACGAGATCGTGAACGTGATCAAGAAGTTTCCCGGCAAAATTACGGGTGAAGGCGGTGCGCTGGTAGCCAGTGCGGCAACCTACATCGCTATCAACTGCACATCGTTCTCCATGCCTGCCAACGGACTTTTCATGATCCATCAGGTCAGCGGAGGGGCATGCGGGAGAGTCGCTGATATTGAATCGGCTCTGGAGGTCATGCGCAAACTGAATGAGCACTATCTGAATGCCTTCCTGTCAAAGTGCACGGACAAGAAGAAAATCCGGGACGCCTGGGAGAAGGGCGACTACTGGATGAGCGCGCAGGAAGCGAAGGAAAACGGCTTTGTGACGGAAGTTACAGGCAAGGCAAAAGTCGATAAGGCTATGGCACAAATGATTACCAACTGCGGTTACACAGGTGAAATTGAGATTACTGACTCTATTAATAACGAAAAATCAAAAAATGACATGGATTTAACAATGTTGACTACCCGCTTCGGAATGGACGCAAGTACCACGGAAGCACAATTCATCGCACAGGTAGACGTGTGGAAGCGTAAGGCAGACCGCGTCGACATGCTCGAAAGACAGGAGGAGGCACGCAAGGAACAGGAAATCGAAAACATCCTGAACAGTGCGATCAAGGAAAAAAGAATCACAGCCGACGTTCGTGACGACTGGAAGGCGAACCTGACCAGCAATTTCGATACCGCAAAGAAGCTGCTCGACGCTATCAAGCCTGTGGAAATGCCGGAAGTTCATGCTCCCAGTCTGACGGATACCACAAACAAAAAGTTCGAAGACCTTCAAAACGATCCGGAGGCTTTGAAAAATATCATGGAGAAGAATCCGGCTGAATACGAACGTCTTTTGAATGACTACATAAAGCGTAACGGAAAATAAAATACTAACCATTTAAAAAAAAGAATATGGCACAACCAGTAGACGGTCTTTATTTGAACAAGTACGTCGATCCCCAACTGTTGATCGAACGTCGCAATTACAGGGCGGACTTCATGCAGGTCTTAGGCTCTGTTCCTGCCGGAGCTTTGGCTGCGGACGGTGTACGCAGAAACAAACTGATTAACAATGTCGGTTTTCGCGTAAACAACACGGAAGATTTCGAGCCGAAGCAAATGACCGGAAAGAATTATATCGTACCGTGGGAAATCTACGATACGGAACCCAGTTCCTGTACGGATGACGAAATCCGTTATCTCGCTTTTGACAAGCGCGCTGCTATCCGTGTGAAGCACAATGAAGCCTTTCAGGTCGGTATCCGCAACCATGTGCTGCACAAACTGGCTCCGGAGGATGATTCAAACGAAGAAATGCCTGTTATCCGGACAACGGGTGAGAAAGATATTAATGGTCGTTTGAGACTGTCTTATAAGGATCTGGTCGATTTTGCAACGCTCGCAAAGACGTGGAACCTTCCCGTTACCGATGCCCTGTACATGGTGCTTTCCCCCCTGCACATGGGTGACTTGTTGCTGGATAAGGATGCGTCCAAGTACTTCTATGACCGTACTTTCTACCTTGATCCGGCAACCGGAAAACCGAAAGGCTTCATGGGTATCAAGTTCTTTGAGAATAACGACTGCCCGTTCTATAATGCGGAAACAGCCAAGAAGGTGGCGGAAGGCACAAAACCGTCTGCCGAAACGGACTTTCAGGCAAGCACGTTCTTCTATGCTCCGAATACGTATTACCACATCGAATCCGTGAAATCCCTGTATCGTCCGGAAACGACCGATACACGCAGCAAGAGTCCTACATCCGAATATCGTACCCAAACCTACGGTATTGTAGACCGTATTGAAGATTTCGGTGTTGGTGCAATTTTATCAGGTAAATCCGTATAACGAATTATTTTATGGGAAATTTTACAGGAGTAATCATCAACAAAGTTAATGGCGGGCTGGTACGGGATACCGATACCAGTGACCGCATCATCTTGCTCGTGGTCGGTGGATCGGAGATCGGAAAACTTGAATATTACAAGCCGGAAAACCTCAACGACATTACCGATTTGGAAGCACTTGGTTGGGATGATACCATTGATCTTGAAAACAAGGAACTGGTGCATTACCATACCAGCGAAGTCTTCCGCCTGTCTCCGGAACGTTCGCTGTATCTTATGCTGGTTCCGAAGTCTGAAAAAGTGTCAAGCCTGCTGACGAAGGAAGATTTCGTCAATGCGGTACGTACCATCAACGGAGTAAACACCATCGGTATCTGCTCACTGACTGCGGACGAAACAATCACAGTAGCCGTACAAGAGGCACAGAAGATGGTCAATAAATTCAGGGAAGACCACCTGTATATCGATGCGGTAATATTGGAAGGTGTCGGAAAGTATATCAATGCCATTGCCGATGCTGTCGACCTCCGGAAGTTGGATGCTGAAAACGTCTCTGTCGTGATTGCACAAGACCCGGCACGGGCGGCAAAGGATGAAGCATACCGGACACACGCTGCCGTAGGCAGCGCACTCGGAATGCTGTCTGTCCGCTATGTACATGAAAATATGGGCAGTGTTGATATTGAAAACCACCCACGGACGGCAAAGGGGACAAAGGACTATCCATTGACTGACAAACTGAACGGGCTTTGGCTGGATGCAGCCTTGAGCAATGGCAAACCCTTCTCACAGTTGAGCGTATCCGACCAGAAAAAACTGACTGACCAAGGGTATATCTTCGTCGGCAGCTTTCAAGGGTATGCCGGATTCTTTTTCAGCAATTCATGTACGTGTACGGAAGCGGAGAGCGACTATGCATATATTGAATATAACGCTGTTTGGAACAAGGCGGCACGTATTATCCGCAATACCTTGTTACCGCGTGTGAGAAGTAAGGTGAAAGCTGACCCGTCAACCGGATATATCAGTAATACCACGATCAGCAGTTGGGACGCGCTTGTCAAATCCGCACTGGAAACTATGGTAACTTCGGAGGATATTGCAGACTTCGACATTTATATCAATCCCAAACAGATGGCTGTCAGCGACAAGCCTTTCAATATCAAGGTAAAACTGGTTGCAGACGGTATTGTACATGAGTTTGAGATTGACTTGGGTTTCACAAATAAAATCTGAAAATATGGCATTGTTAGGAACATTAATCAACAAGTTCGGAAAAATAGCCGGATGGAACAGCGTCAAGGTTGTCATGCTCGGTCGTCAGGTAGAGGGTATCACAGCCCTTTCCTACAAAGACAGCAAAGAGAAAGACAACATCTACGGTGCCGGTGAATTTCCTGTCGGTCGCGGTGAGGGGAATTACAAGGCTGAAGCATCGATCACCCTTCTGAAAGAAGAAGTGAACGCCTTGCAACTGACACTCGGTTCGGGAAAGCGTCTCACGGATATCGAGCCGTTCGACATTCCGGTCATGTATGAGTATAAAGGGCTTGTCATGAAGGACGTAATCCGGAACGTCGAATTCACGGACAATGGCGTGGACGTTAAACAGGGTGATAAAAGCATTGCCACACAATTCACCCTTCTTCCCAGCCATATCGACTGGAATGTGGCAATGTAGTTTAATAACCGTTTAAAAGACTTTTAAAATGAAAGAAGAAGAAATGAAAATCAAGGCTGGAAAGCCTTACGAGGAACTGACAACGGAGGAAAAGGCTTTGATTGTCGATTTCACAGAGGAAGAGCATACGGAACTGAAACTGAAATACGGAAAACGCCTGAAGCATGTCACCGTACAGGTGGACGAGGATGAACGTTACGACTACCTGATCGTCCGCCCGAAAAAAAACATCCTGCTGGCTATGGCAAAGAAAAAGGATGATCTTGAAGAAGCAAATGACATCCTGATCCGGAACTGCGTGGCGGCTGGCAATATGGAGGCGTTGGAAGATTCTACCGTCTATACTTCAGTCCTGACCGCCATCGGACAACTGATTGCCGGACAGGCGGCTTTTATCAGCAAAGCATAGAGGAATATTCATCAGCGTTCGGTCTTGTCGAGGGAATAGATGCCATCCTGAAAAAAGTATATGGCTTCGACATCCCGGACAAACTGGACGAAGATGAATGGCTCCGGCTCTATGCCGAATACCGCATGTTGCGGAAAACGGAGTTGGAAGAATTTGAAATAGTAATGCACAATGCATTCGCTAAAGTTGTAAACCGATTATTCTCAAAAGACAATGCAAGTGACTCAATGGATATTGGAACTGGTTGACAGGATCACGTCTCCGCTACATGCGGCAACCGATGCAGCCGAAGAAGCTACACGGGTAATCGACGACACGGAGGAAGTGGTTGAACGTCTTGGGGAGACATCGGGAAAAACAGCCGGAAAACTGGAAGGGCTGGGAAAGGGAATGTTCTTTCTCAACCAGCTGAAGGAAGGTGTTGACAATATCCGTGATTCCTTTAACGACGCCATCGAACCGGGCGTCCGGTTTGAAACTGCCGTTGCCGAAATGTCCGGTATCACCAACATGGAGGGGAAGGAACTGGACGTTCTCGCCACCAAAGCCCGTAACACGGCAAAAGCGTTCGGTGTCGATGCGTCAAATGCTATGGTCGTTTATAAGGACTTGCTTTCAAAGATTACTCCGGAACTGAAAAAAGCACCGGACGCGCTCGAAATCATGTCGAATAATGTAATGACACTTAGTAAAACGATGCAAAATGACGTCCCCGGAGCGTCTGCAGCCATGTCCACCGCCATGAACCAGTATAAGGTTTCCCTCGATGATCCGATGAAAGCCGCACAAACTATGACGGACTATATGAACATCATGGCGGCAGGAACTGTCGAAGGGTCTGCCGAAATCAGGGAGGTCGCGGAAGCATTGAAACAAACGGGTAGTGTTGCAAAAACATTCGGGGTTGAATTTGCCGAAACAAACTCCCTGATCCAGTTGCTTGACAAATCGGGGAAAAAGGGTTCAGAAGGCGGTATCGCTTTGCGTAACACGATAGTCAAATTGCAGGCTCCGACTACGGACGCGATCAAGCAACTGAAAGCTGCCGGGGTCAATATAAAAACGATGCAAAACCAGTCCCTTTCACTGACTGACCGACTGCGTGCCCTGACTCCGGTCATGCACAACGCTACAATCATGTCCGCGTTGTTCGGAAGTGAAAACCTTGCTTCAGCGATGGCTTTGATTGAGGGTGTAGACCAAATTGACACATGGACGGAAGCGATACAGGGTTCTACTTCTGCGGTCGACATGGCAAATAAACAAATGGATACTTATGCCGAAAAGCAGAAACGTATGCAAGCGTTTATCGACGACCTGAAGATCAGTTTCTTTGAATTTGTAGAACCGATTGCCCCTGCCATTGAAGTTGTGGGAATCTTTGTAGGCGCGCTTGTCACGCTCGGAACTGTCGCATGGTCTATTTCGCAGATCATGTCACTTGGAATAACAAAGATTGCCGGGGTTTGGGTTGCGTCGATGGCTAAAATGGCATTGTCTACAATCGTGGGTAGCCGGCTGATTTCCGTCGCTATCATGGGTATCCCTGTCATCGGCTGGATCGTTGCAATCATAACGGCTGTCATCGCTTTCGTGGCTTTCCTTTATAACAAGTTTGAAGGAGTCCGTGTGTTCCTGTTCGGGCTGTGGGAAGTCCTTAAAACGGGCTTTCTTTCCTTTTTCAAGACGATTCATACCATCCAAATGGGAATCATTGAAATTCTGAATCCGGTTAACTGGTTCAGGGATGACTGGAGCATTGACGACGTATTTGAACGGGTAAAGAAAGAAGTGTTTGACAACGCTGTGGCAGTCGGTCGGGCATGGGAAGAAGGCAAGGAAAAGGGACGGGAAAGCTGGCGGAACAAGGACAAAGTCCCCGGACTTGACAAGTTCCAGCTGGACACCGCACCAGCGGCAGTCAACAAACCGACCACCGTCACAACCTCAACCGGGGGGACTTCCGGGAAAGACGTGGGACTTGGTGGAAAAGGTGGAAGCAGCGTGAGGAATATCACCATGAACGTGACATTCAACAATCATTTCAGGGTTGCGGCAGGTGCGGACATGCGCGATGTTGCGGATAAGGTCAAACGGGAAATTTTAGCGGTGATAACCGATACAGTACCAGCAATAGGATAAAGTTATGACAGGAAATACAGCGTTAAATATTGGTGCATTGTTCACGGAGGTCTTCGGGATTTCATCCCCGATTTATCTTCCGTGGGGACGAACCCTGCAGGATTACGATCCGGGGAAATACATCGGAGTGACAACGATTCCGGATGCCGAAGCCGAAGCATACAGCTGGATGGGGACTCCGGTCATCGGGACGTTTACCCTTGACGGTAACAAGCAATACAGCACCTATAATCCGGACGGGTCACGCGGCACGATGAATATGGCTAGTTTTCCGATGCCGTATGCAACGATCGTGGACTTTTCGCGCTCGATGAACTGTTCAAAAACGAAGGTATTGGGTGTTCACGGAACTGTAAAGGAAGTCTACGGGCTCGACGACTGGAAAATCAATATCCGGGGATTCTGCATAGCAGACAAAAGCCGGGAAGGTTATAAGACGGTTGCCGAACAAGTGAACGCGCTCTGCAAGTTCCGCAAAGTGACGGAAGCGGTCGGAGTTACGGGAAGCATCTTCAACAACAAGGAAATTTACTCCATTGTCATTGATAACATTTCGTTCAATCCGATTCAGGGAAACAGCAGCGTAGTTCCGTTCACGATAGAAGCAACGAGTGATAACCCTTATGAACTGACACTATGAGCTATATGATGTGCAGCCGGATCACATTCCCGGCAAACAAGAGACGCGAGGAACTGGTCATCTATACGATTTCGTCGGTTCACATCGAAAGTTCATGGAAGATGCTGACAGACTCTGCAGAAATAGTCCTTCCCAGGCGTATCAAATACTTTGCCGGAAAAGACCTGAAGGAACTGCTGTCTGCCGGGGATCAGGTGAAGATTGAACTCGGATATGATTCCAACCTGTACACGGAATTTGAAGGATATATATCGCTGATCGGCTGGGGTGTTCCAGTGACGATCCGGTGCGAGGACGAAATGTATAACCTGAAAAGAAAAACAGTGTCCTATTCCGCAAAGAATGTCACACTGAAGAAACTGCTTGCAGACGTTGCCAAAGGCTATGAGGTGAAGACGAACTATGATGCTGAACTTGGTGCGGTACGGTATTCTTCCAGAACGGTCGCGGAAATCCTGAATGACATCCGGAAGAAAACCAACCTCCACTGCTATTTCATCGGCAAAGTCCTGTATTGCGGAAATGTCTATTCCGAAAAGGTCGACACCGAAAAGGTGAAAATCGTACTGGAAAAAAATGCCGTCAGTCAGAACCTGAACGAAACCAACGGTGAGTTTCAGGTCAAGGTTGTCAGCATCGGTGCTGGCGGCAAGAAACTGGAAGCAAAAGCCGGAACGGAAGGAAGTGAGGTCTATAACCTGACTTACAATGAAAAAGGAAAGTCCGTCAAGGTCGAAGACCTGAAGAAGTTCGCCAGAGATTTCTACGAAAGCCTTAAAAAGCAGAAGTACCGCGGGGGCGTCGAACTGTTCGGGATACCTGTCGTCCGCCACGGTATAACGATTGACCTGAAGAGTGAAATAACTCCGGAAATGAACGGATACTATTACGTTGAGAAGGTGACAAAGGATTTCAGTGACGATGCTACATACAGGCAAAAATTAGAGTTGGGAGGACGTGCGGAATGACTACGGATGAACAGTTACGTGATGCGCTTGAAAAATGGCGCGAAGGGGCTAGACAGGCGCAATTGCGCTGGGTAACGGTAGACAAGGTTGATAAAGAAAACAAGGCAATGGATGTGACCGGGGTCATTGACCAGCTTGAATATTATGATGTCCAGTTGGGAATGGGTGCATTATGCATCTATCCGAAACCGGGAACAACTTGTCTGGTCGGAATCATCGAGGGACAGGAGACTGACGCCTTCCTGATTTCTGCTGATGAGGTGGACGAAATTGTGCTGAATGGCGGGACATTGGGCGGACTGGTAAAAGTCGGGGAACTGACGGAACGGCTGAACCTGATTGAAAAGGACATCAATTCATTGAAGCAGAAATTGTCAGGATGGACACCTGTACCGAACGACGGGGGATCGGCTTTGAAAACGGCATTGTCTTCCTACATTTCGGAATCACTAAAAGAGACACAGGTCAGGGACATTGAAAACGAAAGGGTGAAGCAATGAAAGGACTATTACTCGACAAGGATGGTGATATCAGAATTGTCCCCCATAAGGGAAAAGACGGGCTGACCGGGTTCGTAATCGGTGACACTCTGATTCAAAATGCGGCAATCGTGCTTGAGCTGAATCAGGGTGAGTTGAAAGAAGACCCGGTGCTGGGTGCGAACCTGATCCGGTATATCCGTTCACAGGCTGATAAAAGAGCCATTGAGAAACAAATGAAAATCCACCTGAAACGCGCGGGCATTGACTATTCGGAGCTGGTGGACAAAATAAATATTGAAATTACTAACGATTAAAATGATTGAAAATGAAAGCAAGTAACGATCTGATTAAAAAGTTCGGAGTAGACAAAATCATTCACGGACTGATTGGGATGCTCATTTTAGCCGTGTGCGTGGTAGCATCTGTTTTCCTGTTTGGGGTGAGCTTCCCTAGCGTATTGGGCGGCATGGTTTTGGGAACTGTATCCGCATGGCTGGCTGGTAAATGGAAGGAATCGAAAGACGATGTTCCGGATATGGCAGACATCCGGGCGACGGTACGCGGGGCATTGTTGGCGGATGTGGTCATATTACTGGTATGGATAGTTTTCCGACTGATTCTATAACCTGTATGTATCATGAAAAGACTACACGTACAGTTATGGATCGCAGTTTTCCTGTCCGTATCCGGAATGATCCTGCTGTTTTGCGGATTTTGGGTAGTACCTACGGGACAGATTGACAACTCGGTTTTAGTCGCCTATGGCGAAGTTTCGACTTTTGCAGGCGCACTCTTCGGAGTTGATTACAGGTATAAATGCAAGTATAAGAAATACATTCAAGGAGAAGACGAAACAGAAAATAAGGAGGAAAAGAAAGATGAATAAACCTACATACATTATCATTCATTGTTCTGCAACACGCGAGGACAAAGATTTCACAGAGAAGCAAATTAATGATTCACACGTAGCCCGTGGCTTTGGAAAATGGGGATACCACTATTATATCCGGAAAGACGGTCGCGTGATTCCCATGCGTGCGGAAAACGAAATCGGGGCACATGATAACTTTATCGTTCCCGGTGAGAAAACCAGTTATAACCGATGTTCAATCGGTATCTGCTATGAGGGCGGACTGGATAAGAACGGCAAGGCAAAGGATACCCGGACGGACGCACAGAAGAAAGCGATGCGCGAGCTCGTTCAGGACATCTGCCACCGCCACGACATTATTGATATCCTCGGGCATCGAGATACCAGTCCGGACAAGAACGGGAACGGCATCGTCGAAAAATGCGAGTGGATGAAAGAATGTCCCTGCTTCGACGTAAAGAGTGAATTTACCTCATTTTTACCACCTGTAATCGTTCGACCGTAATGAAAAAGATACTCGTTTTTTTACTCACAATCGTGGTGCTGTCCGTCTGTTCCTGCCGATCGTCCAAAACGGACACGACCGTCCATCAGGATAACACGGAACAGAAGCAGACGGAACAGGAAGAAGTTTCTACAGACAAAGCGCAGGTCAGCGTAAACAAGAATGTTGAGCGAATGATCGAGATGATGCAGCAAATGGAATTCAACTGGCAGAAGACGAACTATTCGCCACCGGATTCGACCGGGAAACAATACCCGACCTCCACGGAGACAGCGACAGGAACGTCTACCAGACAGGAGAAAGAAACCTATAATGAACAACTTCAGGTACAAATACAGGAAATTCAGGAAACCCTGCTGACATTGAAGGAGCAACTGGAAAAACAGGAGAGGAATGATACAAAGGTCGTTGAAAAGGTCGCGTACATTCCTCCGTGGGCAAAAGCCGTAATAGCAGCCTTTTTTATTGCATTTGTATTTTTTATTTATAAAAATGTAAGATGAAAACTGTAGTACAAGCCGGACAAACCCTGCTGGACATAGCCGTGCAGGAATATGGTACAATCGAAGCGGCTTTCATGCTTGCCAGGACGAACGATATGGGCATAACGGACACCCTACAAGCCGGACAGGAAATCGAAACCCCGGAAAAGGTCTATAACAGTGAACTGGCTGATTACTGCCAGCGGAACTCCGTTTGTCCGGCTACTTCTGAAACCGCCTCAAATGCGGTACGATTGAGAATTTTCACCGAACAGTTTACCGAACAATTTAAGTAATGGCTAGAACAATCGCAGAAATAAAGAAAGAAATGACGGATGCCTATATGTCAAACAGCATTATCCGTGACCTGTATGGCATCACGGGTGATGCCGACTTTGATTCGGTGTTTTCCCCCGTATCAATAGAAAGTACCCTGTTTTACATTTTTGCGGCAACAGCGCACGTCATAGAGCAAATGTTTGACCAGTTCAAATCGGACGTGGAGGAACGGATTGACGCCAATATCATACCGACCGTGCGATGGTATCATAGCAGTGCGCTGGCTTTCCAGTATGGTGATCCGCTGGTCTATGATCCGGAGAAATACCAGTTCCGGTATTCCGTTATCGACAAAACCAAACAGCTTGTCAAGTATGTGGCAGTCAAAGATCGCGGAGGAAGTATTCAGATACTCGTGTCCGGAGATGAGGGGGGACTTCCTTGTCCTTTGACCGGGGACGTTCTGACGGCATTTAAAAGCTATATGAATTCGATCAAGATTGCCGGGGTAATCTTGTCGATACAGTCAATTCCGGCAGATGACATCCGTATCAACGCGACCATAGAAGTCGATCCTATGGTTATCAACGCTTCCGGTATCCGCCTGACGGATGGTAGTAAACCAGTACTTGCCGCCATCAACGATTATCTGAAAGGTATCGAGTATGGCGGTAAATTCAATAAGACAAAACTTGTTGACGCGATACAGAGGGTTGAAGGCGTACTGGACGTCGAACTTGGAGAATGTGCCGCAAAAGCGGCATCCGCTACGGAATATAACGTAATTAAAAATAATAACTATACGGCTGTAGCCGGGTGCTTCATCCTGAACAGCCTTGAAACCTCCCTGACTTATGTGGTATGATTTTGACATTATCAAATACGCGCAGTATGTGCTTCGTCCGTCATTGAGGAAAAGGAAGATATTTGCAATCATATCCATCTTCCTTCTCCCTTTAATCTTCATTTACACCCTGTTTAAAAGCTACCGTAAACAGGCTATCAACAAGCTGAATATAAACGGTCAGGTGATATATATCGAGAAAGTGCTGAACGACAGGTTTTTCTTGAAAAACAGGGAAATATACATCACTGATATTGCGGGAAAAGAATCGTACCTGTATCACCGCAGGGAAGAGCAAATCCCGTCCTACCTGTATAAACGGGGTGAAGGAGTGGGAAAGAAACACATCCAGCAGCGCGGTGAAGGGAACTATTCGGGAAATTACATGGTGAACATACCGTCGTTCCTGTCAACGTATGAGAATGAGATTAAAAACTTGATTGACTATTATAAACCAGCCGGACGAACCTACGTCCTTAAAATATACGAATATGAATAAACTGTTATTTAAAGAAGGCGGACAGCCATTTTATTTGGATGATTTGGAATTTATGCAAGAATCCACAGCAGACGTATTGAAAGCCATTTGTTCCGGGATGAAACTGGGAGAGAAACATATTCTGTTAAGCGATCCGGTCAGCACGGAAATCCTTGGTTCCAATACAGTGTATACTATTGTCGGAAATGGATATATCGTGATAGGTGATGAAGTTTATCCGATAAAACCGGATATTCTTACTGTGCCTACATCACAACCAGTATACTGGGTGGTTGTTCAGGAAAAATTTCAAAATGAAATATTTGCGGACAATTCCGAAGCGCAAGTATATGAGCGCAGGTATGTAAAACTGTCAACAACATATACAAAGTCAGATATGTATGTAGGCAGAAATGATGTAGTAACATTCAGGAACAAAATATTGGCTATTGTCACAGATTATTTGGACAAGACCATAATAGAAAAGGACATGAAAGCCCAGTTATCCCTAAGTGAAGTCGTTTCCGGAAAAGCAGAAATCATATACCGGGCAAAACAGACGGGCAATGAAACTGTCTATTTTAATATCTTGGCTGCTGCCAATACAGGAACTTCCATGATAGCTCCTGAAGTGAACGGCAAACGGAGATTATGTACATTTGATTCGTCTGTAAAGAATATTTCCGGAGTGTTCAGTCTATCGATGTCGTATGCAGATTCATGGGATAATCCACAATCAATGATTGTTCAACTCACATTCGATAACGGCAACTGTTATATAGCTTCAGCAGATGGCAGCCCACTTGTCCAAATGCCTGCAAGTACTATTTTAATCGAGGATACATTAAAGATTTAACTGATAATGGCAACAATATACGAATTAAAAAGACGGGCACAGGAACTTTCGGCAAAGAAAGATTCCTTATCCATATCACCTGAAGAAGTGGGCGGCTTGATTGATGAAACGCTGGATGTCATCAACGAAGCGGAGAAAAACCAGATCGGGTTGGGGATTCGTAACACATACACCACCGTCGCGGAGATGAACGCGGACAGTACTTCCCCGGTCGGTTCTGACGGAAAGCCGTTGAAATTCGGTCAGATCGTGACGGTGTATGACGAGAATACCCCCGATGCAGTCGACAATGGTAACATCTACGCCTTTCAAAATCCGGGGTGGAAACTTGTCTCAACGACAGGCAACCTTTCCGTATATGCAAAAAAAGAAGATGTAGAAACGGCAAAGAATACGGCTGATGCTGCACAAAAGAAAGCCAACGAAGCTGCGGAATCCGCTAAAAAAGCGAATGAAAATATCGGAAAGCTGTCCGATAATATCGGCACGGAATCGGAAAGCGAAGACGGGACAGTATGGGGTAAACTTAAAAGCCTTTCTGACGATGCCGACAGCACATCACAGGACGTGTCTTCATTAATGGTAGATTTCGTACATCACTCAACAGAACGCTTCGACGAAATAGTAACCGACTCTTCCATTGTGCTGGAGCAGTCCAGTGCGCCTACTGAAGACGGTAAAATTGTATTTCTCGCCAGTCTGGGTAAATTTGCCTGCTTCGTTGACAACAAGTATTATCCAAGCTGGAAAGGTGTTGATGCCTATATGAATACCGACCGCACACACCCGCACGAGAATAAAATATACCTGTTCGGCAACAAGACCTACATCTACTTTGCCGGGGCTTTGCTTTCTGCCGACTCCGACGCGATACAGTTAGCCGCGTCTGCGGACTTGGCTGCAAAAGCGGCAAAGAAATCGGCTGAAGACGCACAGGCTACCGCGTCTTCAGCATTGTCGCTGGCTAACAAAGCCCTGTCCGTTATCAATGTCAACGAAATATGTGGCGGCTCTGTCTATTCCTTGTCCGCAGCCATTGCCGCAATTACGGAAAGGGAGAATGCGGATAATGTCACTTACCGCAAACCGGGTATAGTATTAACCTATAAAGTTGCTGATGGTGAATGGGAGTCAAAGCAGTTTGCCGGATCATCCCTTGAAGGCTTTGCCACAGAAGCGAACTGGACGGACTTCGGTGGTGCTGGTGGCGACATGACGGGCAAAGGCGCAGTGCTGCTGGTCGATGAAATTGCGCCATTATCAAACGGATACTATATTCTTCAAACGGCTATCGATGCCCTGACAGCTTACGAGACGGCAAATGAAACGGAATGCATCAAACCCGGTGTGGTTATCATCTACCGCACCGGAAAGGAAACATTCGAGTCCAAACAGTTGTGCGCGTCCCGTGCCGATTATAATGACTTGGCGGCATGGAACGACTTCGGTTCTGCCGCTGGGGGAACAGTCGAAACCGATTCCGAAATCATCAAGGACAGCGTGAACCCGGTAGCAGGTGGTGCGGTCTATGATGCCATGCCCGTCGACGTGGATGGCGAACAGGCGGAAGACGGAACGGTGCGTGTGTACATGAAGGACGCGGAAGGGTTTCCGCTGGGCGACGGTTTCACCTTTGCAGTCGGAACTGGTGGCGGTGGGGGCGTTGCCGGGACAATCGTGTATATCTATCCGCAAAAGACCTCCCTGTATGCCGCACTCGGAACTGACGACCTGACAATCAGGCTTGCGATCCTGTCACGTACCGGATCGGGTGAAATGGTTTCATACAACAATATCGAAACCCTGCAACTGAAAGACAAGTCAACGGGGGAAACGCTTGAAACGTTCAACGTGAACCGGGAAAGTTCCCCGTCAGATACGGACTACACTTTTGCGATTTCCGTTAAAAGCTATTTCAGCGAAGCGATGAACCGCAAGTTTGTGGTCGTTGCCACCGATGACGGGGGAAATACCGCGCAGAAGACAATCAGCGTCACGGCTGTAAACCTGAAACTTTCCCGTGTATGGGCTTTGTACAAAACATTGCAGGAAGGTTCGGGACTCATCACCATGACGGACGTGTTCAAACTGTCTTCCGCCAATAAGTCAACCGTTACGGCACATATCAAAATAGGCGACGAATGGAAGCTGATCTCACAAACCAGCGTGGCTTCCACACGCTCACAGGACTTGCAAATCAACGTTTCGTCTTTGGGACTGAAACATGGTGCATATACTGTCAGGATTGTCGCACAGGACGTGGAATCGGGCGTATGGTCGAACTACCAGTTCTTTGATGTGATGATTGTCAACCCGTCAAGTCTTATGCCTATCGTGGCGCTTGCGCATTCCGAAGAAACGGAAACGGCATGGTCAGTCAAGAAGTATGCAAACCTGAACATCGAAGTGGCGTGCTATGATCCCAGCCATGTCGCTACCGATGCCCATGTCGAAATACACAAGGTCGCGAAAGTTGCCAATACCTCTACCGGAGACAACAGTGAAACCGATACAGTGCTGACTACCGTATCAGTAGGACGTAACAGTACATTCAATCTGTCCACCCGTGTCGATGGCTTTACTATTGCGGACAATATCAGGAATACGTTGGGTATTTACGGGAAATGCGGTGCTGGGGAAAGCAATACGATTGAGTACTCCGTTAACAGTTCCGTCATTGACATCAATGGTGATTCCAGCTATATGATTTATTTCAATCCGGCAGACAAGGACAATTCGGATCAGGACAAGTCATGGCTGTACGGACTTTATGAAATGAAGCAGAACGGGTTCAACTATTCCACGAATGCCTTTGTCACCGACAAGAACGAAGGGAAGGCGTTCAAGGTTTCGGATGATGCCACCGCATTGTGTACTTATCGTCCCTATAACCGTACCAACATTGAGCAGACCGGATCGACTACCATCATCAAGATAAAGACGCAGAACGCTGCCGATCCTGACGCGAACGTCGTGTCATGCTGGGACGAAGCAAACCAAATCGGGTGGCGTATCACTTCAAAATGTGTGTACTTCAAAGCACTCGGAACTGAACTGATCGAACGGTATTTCAAGCCGGGCGACATCTACGAGTTTGCTTTCGTCATTGAAAAGGCAAATGCGGAAGAGGACGGCAAAGGCTATACCAAGCTATATTGTGACGGTGACCTGATTGGCGCATCCAAATATACGGCAGGACAAAGCGCGATCAAACAGTCCGAACAAATCAGCTTCTCCGGAACAGCCGGGGAACTGTATATGTACCGCTTGCTCTCCTGGGAAAAGGAAATGGCGGACGAACAGATTAACGATGAATTTGTGATCGGTAAATCTGATACGGACGAAATGATCGCTTTGAACAAAAAGAACGATATCCTAACCGACAATAAAATCGACCTGAACAAAGCACTTGAAATGTGCGACTGTCTGGTCGAAATGCCACACGGGGACTATAAACTTGAAACGCTTGACAACGTAACGGACACGTCCACCAAGATATATACAGACCTGTATCTGTTCTGCAAGGACAAAGGTATGAGTCTTATTTTCGAGAACGTGGAAACGACCAATCAGGGTACGACATCCGCCTTCTATCCAACCTATAAGAACAGGAAATACAAGCTGAAAAAGGCAATTATCCGTGCGATGTATCCGGAACGGGCTCCGCAGGCTTTGCTCGACGCGATTGTAAACAAGAAAATCATTTTGCGTGGTGAGACTATTCCATTCGACAAGGTTTGCCTGAAGGTCAACTATGCATCACCCGACAAGGTAAACACCCCGATTTCCCGTATCAATAACGATATGCAGAAGGCTTTGGGCGAGGAATATATGACCCCAGCGCAGAACGCGTACTATGCGGATGAAAACAACACGCTGGACTTGCGTACAAGTATTGACGGTAACAGTGTGCTTGTCTTCAAATCAGATACCGGAAATATCAATGACGCGTACTTTTGGTGTCGCGGTGACTGGAACATTGACAAGGGAAATCCACCGACTTTCGGCTTCAAGGATGTTCCCGGCTACAATGCCGACTGTTTGAGTTATGGCGACTTCACCGACCTTCCGGACGTGACGGAATCCTATTTCATGTCCCATGCTGACGACTACGATCAGGATACGATCTACATGCTTTCCAAATCGACGGACGCTTCGTACAAGTTCATGGAATACGTCGACGGGGCATGGAAAAACACTACCGGAACAATCTCTTTCAACGGCAGGAAAACGGTCGTTACCGGACGTGTCCTGAATCCGGTTGAATGTGTTGAAATGCTTGATTATGAAGGTATGTGCATCTTCGATGATATCGACAACTTCATGACTATGCAGTCGACGCACAGCAAGTGGGTGAAAGGCTTGTACGGTGCGGAACTGTCAACGGAAAGCCTTGTTCCCAAATGGACGATGTTCTTTGAATTCCGTACACCGGACGATGACGGCATGAACCTTGCCTATGCGCTTGGAAAGAA
The DNA here is from genome assembly GCF_015667765.1 of Bacteroides sp. 1001302B_160321_D4. Lineage (NCBI taxonomy): Bacteria > Pseudomonadati > Bacteroidota > Bacteroidia > Bacteroidales > Bacteroidaceae > Bacteroides > Bacteroides sp. 1001302B_160321_D4. The sequence goes on from NZ_JADPLO010000049.1 coordinate 47,189, forward strand.
GACACCGTACCACTGGAAACAGTTCTGCGAATGGGTGTATTCATGTAACCCGAAGAACCGTATGGCAGGCGGCAAAATCAGTATCAACGGTGCACAGGTCAGCGATACGCTCGAAAACCGATACCGGAAGCTGGTTGAGGAAATGGACAAGTATTGCAGCGTGGCTTCTTTCCGCGCATACCTAGTCCGTATCCTGTATCATTCAGGCGTCGACCAGTTATCGAAAAACAGCATGTGGGCTTTGTACCTCTGCCCGGACGGTATTTACCGTTGGTACATGAACCACGATTATGATTCGGACAGTACGAACGGAAAGAATAATTCCGGTATCTTCAAACTTCCGTATAACGTGATGCTTGACAGCGTCATGGAGGGGGAAAACGTATTTGCCGGACGTATGAGCGTCGTTTGGCAAGGCATGTGGCGTTATGATCAGGTCGGACTTGCAGCGACCGCGGAGAAAATCCGCACATCGCGCCTTCCGGGTGGCGAGTCCGCTTTCTCCTACGAAGCCGTTCTGCGTGAATCGGAAGAAAAAGACCACCTCTTGATCCCTGCGATCGTCGCTTGCCGTGATTCCGTGGCGAAGTATATCACCAATCCGGGCGGTCAGGCGTTCAACGTGATCTCCGGTATGGGTATCCCTTACCGCCATTACTATGTGTCTGCCCGTTATGACTTCCTTGACGCTTATTTCGGTGTCAGCACGATCCTGAAGGCGGATAATATGTGCATGTTCCGCGCCATCGGTGAGGACATCAATATCGAAGTGACCGCAAGCGAGCAATGGAAATTGTGGGCGGGCTTCAATACGCCAGCCGCACAACAGGGGGCATGGGCGGAAGAAGACGGCTCAAAGGTGACATTCCATTTCGACGGTTCAAACTCATCGAGCGCGATCTATATCATCGGTGCATCGAAGATCAAGTCTTTGGGTGATTTGAGCACTGTCAACATCGACGGTACACAGGCAAAAGACTTCACTACGTTGATCCGTGTCGAGGAACTGGTGTTCGGCAGCAAACGCGAAGGATATGCCAACAATAGCGTCACAGACCTCCCGCTTGGTGAAAAACCGTACATGAGACTCCTGAACGTTGAGAACTTCAAAAAGCTGGTATCTCTTGACCTGACCGGGGCAACACGCCTTTTGCGCCTGTTGGCATACGGCAGTTCCCTGCAGATTATCAATTTTGTAGGCGGCTGTCCGGTTCAATATGCGGAACTGCCGACCACCATGACACAGTTCAAGTTGATGAACCTCGATAAGTTGAGCTATAAGGGGCTGAACGCGGACACAGGCATCGTTGTTGAATCCATGCCGAACATCACCACACTGCGCGTGGAAAACTGCCCGCTTATCGACGTTGTAAAGATGATCCGCGACATAATCGATTCGCAGGAAGGTAATGTCGTATTCCGCCATATCCGTATCACAAACCGTGATTTCATCGGGAACGGTTCGGAAGTGCTGGAAATCCTGCAACTCGGTATCGGGGGACTGGATGAAAACGGTAATCAGGTAGAGAAGCCCGTACTTACCGGGAACTATCTGCTGGATGAAGTCATCGAGAACTCGGATATAGAAGCGATCCGGAACGGCTTCGAAGGTCTGACCGTCAGCACCATAATCGACGCTTATATCAAGATCATCGACTGGTTTAATGCGGAAGCGTATGGCGGAGAACCCTATTATCCCGAAGTCACATTGGATAATGTGGGTGAAATCATGGACTATTATAATGGTGAAACCTATGAAGAATACCTTCAACGGTTTGCGGAAGAAAATATGGATATTAACGATATAGTAAACAGCAAATAACATGAGTACAAAAGAACAGAGCGCAACCCTGCTGCGTCTCAATAAACAGGAACAGGTAAAAGCCTTGCAGGCGGTAGGCTTTGCCGACATTACGGAAAACTCGCGTGCCAGCGAGTTCCCTAACCGGATAAAGTGGGCTACCGGGTTGCTGGACATGCGGGTGGCATGTAACCGGATTTCCGATAATTCCAAATGGTATTTTACCCGTGAGGAGTGGAACTCGTTGACTCCTGCCAACAAGTTGAAGTTTATCCGTCGTGGTTTGTGTATCCGGGCACATTCGCAGTCTTTTGTCATTGCGGCACAAGAGTGTTATGCAGCTGACTTGTCTTCCAGCTTCTATTGGGGCGGTCTTGGTAAAGCGATTGACGGGCTTTCCGCAAAGATGCTGGGCAAAATGTACACCTGCTTCACCGGGAAAGAAGATACACGCCTGATCCTTGATGCCCTGAAAGGGACAAATTCGAACGGTGTGGAAGGCGCACCCGCTGCGGAAGCTGCCGTAGCCTATAAAGCCTTCACACTCGATGGCGACGGTCTGGAGGATGATACTGAATGGTTCTTGCCTTCTTCCGGACAGATGATGATCATGTATCGATACCGTGACCAAATCAATGAAATGCTGCGTGCATTTTGGAGCAGTGACAGCATGTTCCTGACGGACAAATACTACTGGACGAGCACGTACTATGATACGACAAATGCATGGACGTGCAATTTGAATACCGGGCACATGAACGTACAGAATAAAAATACAAGCCTGTTGCATGTAAGGGCAACGGCAGAAGAGTAATCCATTAAAACAGTACATATTTATGACAGACAAGAATAATGAAAGCGCATTGCTTTTGCGCATGAATAAAGAAGAACAGGTATCTGTTTTGCAGGAGATCGGTTTTACCAACGTGAACGAAAATACGCCTGCCAGTGACATTGCAAAATATATCAGATGGGCTGGCGGGCTGCTTGACCTGTCCTTTGCCACAATCCGGATCGAAGACGGTGTCAACGTGTTCTTTACTGCTGAAGAATGGAATTCCCTTAGCGCAAATAACCGTTCAAAATACCTGCGTGTAGGTGTCCGTATCCGTGCGGATCGTCGCCAGTTCGTCATAGCGAAAAGCGACTGCACTGACGATATAGGCGGGCGTACTTTCAAATGGGGGGCATACGGTACGGACATCCGTGGCGTTAAGAATTACGGGAACGGTAATCAAGGGCTTTATGAAACGGCAGACGGAAAGCAAAATACTGATGCTATCATAGAAGCCACTGCAGGAGTCAAGGATAATTCCGGTGTCGTCGGTGCACCAGCCGCAGAAGCAGCAAAGAACTATAAGGCTTGTACGCTTGAACTGGACGGACTTGAAGACAAAACCGAGTGGTATCTTCCCAGCGAAGGAGAACTCATTACCATCGCCAAATATAAGACCGAAATCAATGAGTTATTATCCTCTGTATCAGGTAATCAAAATATAATTACAGCCGACTGGTATTGGAGCAGCACCGAATACGACGCCTCGAGCGCGTGGTACGTGAACATGAGCTACGGCAGCGTGCACACGTACAACAAGACCACCGCAGGCAGGGTTCGTCCCGTTTCCGCAATAGATTCTTTATCTCTTTAACTCTTTATCTCTTAGATAGTTACGTTTAATTAGCCCCGGTAGGGGCTTTTTAAGTTTTAAAATTCTGAAAAAATGAGTGTTAATAGTTTGACAATCATTAACTTTGCGGAGCAAAAGAAAAATTTTAAAAATATCAAAAATTAACATGGGAAAAGCAGAGGACAGACCAGTCTATCAATTAATGTATCGGTTATTAATGTTGATACTTGATGCAAGAGACAAGTTTCCGAAGAATTACAGGTACGAATTCGGTACGGAACTTATGATGTCCGCCCTTCGTTGTTGCGAGTTGATCCGTTATGCAAATTCAAGCCTTCCGCGTCGAGTGGAATACCTGAACGAATTCCTTGTTAAGTTTGATACATTGAAACTCTTATTAAGGGTATGTCGAGACCGGAAACTGATCAATATTCAGACGACAGCAGACATCATTGAGATGATTACGTCGATTGAAAAGCAAATTATAGGGTGGCGTAATTTCACCGCTTCCCAGGAAAAGACAGCTTCCGTAAAGCCAGAGCCATAATCTTCACGGAGTTTATGGGAGAGCAATCTAATTTATCTATTGGGCATTCCCCCGGTGATGAACCGGGAAAGACTAAGACAGTGAATGCTGAATCCTCGAACGCGTGGTACGTGAACATGAACAACGGCAACGTGAACACGAACAACAAGACTAACGCAGGCAGGGTTCGTCCCGTTTCCGCAACAGATAAACCGATCTATGACATACCCTTATCTTCCATCGTGCATGCATTTGACGTCTGTTGCAAGAATAAACGCAATACAGATGACTGCATAGAGTTTTCGTTTGAATATGACACGGATTTGGTTGCCGTGTGGGATGCTATCAGATACGGTCGCTACGAACCTGATTATTCAAAATGCTTCATACGGAAAAAGCCCGTTCTTCGTGAAATTTTTGCTTCCGCTTATGTTGATCGTGTAATACAACATTGGGCTGATCTACGCCTTGATCCTATTTTGGAAGAGCGTTTTCAGGCACAGGGAAATGTTTCAAAAAATTGCCGTATTGGTGAAGGAGCACTTTCGGCTGTTATCTATCTGAATGGGATGATCATGGAAGTCAGTGAAAATTATACGAAAGACGCATACATTTTCAAGGGTGATTTCAAAAGCTTTTTTATGTCAATGTCCAAATCCCTGTTATGGGAAATGATCGACCTGTTTATCCGGGATAACTATAAAGGCGACGATATAGAGTGTTTATTATATATATTGCGCACTGTTATCTTTCACCAGCCACAGTATAAATGTTATAGGAAATCACCGTTACATTTATGGGATGAGTTGCCTCATGATAAAAGTTTGTTTCATGCTGATCCGGATCATGGTTTTGCCCCCGGCAGTCTTCATGCGCAGAAATTCGCAAATTTTATCGGTTCTTGTTTTGATTACTATGTTTCCGAAATACTGGGAATCAAGCATTATGTGCGTTTTGTGGATGATTTCGCCTTTGTAATGCGTAATAAAGAAGATATTCTAAATACTGTTCCTTTGCTTGACAGTTACCTGAAAGAGCAGCTGCTTCTTAAATTACATCCTAAAAAAATATATATACAGCATCATTCTAAGGGAGTTTTGTTTGTAGGGGCATTCATTTTGCCCGGTCGAATTTATATTTCAAACCGTGTTGTCGGTAATTTATACGATGTAATCAGCAAATATAATAAAATAGCGGAGGAAGGCTTTGCGGAAGCACACGCGGACAAATTTGTTGCCACCCTGAATTCCTACTATGGATTAATGAGGCATTTCAATACGTACAATCTAAGACGGAAAGTGGCGAAACGTATTAATCCTGCATGGTGGGAATATTTTTATGTTCAGGGACATTGGGAGGTTTTTGTGTTGAAGAACGAATATAATTTTAAGAAACAATTAAAAAAACAAATAAGAAAAGGCAATGCGAAAAAATATCTTACCCCGGAAATTGGCTAAGCCGATCGAACAATTATCCGATGGAACATGGATAATACGATATGCAATACAATCCATTGACAGAACCGATAACGAAGGAAACGAACTGGTGACATTTGCCAGTTCCATATTCCTTGAAAAACCAACGTTGGAAATGATAAAGAAAAGTATTCATAGATATGCAATGAGCGTTCTTGATGATGAGGATGTTCTTCCGCTTGTTGCCAATCCTGATTTATCAGTTTACATGATCATAGATTAAAATTAAAGCCTGTTTAAACGATGATTAAACAGGCTTTAATTTTGCACCAAAAATCACATTTTGTTTTATGTTAATATGTGTTTTAATGACACATTTTGTTTTTCGGTCGGGAATTTTTTGATTTGGCGATTGTAGTATATCCGTTTGAAGACGATTGATTTAGGATATCAACTTCCAAAGAAAGTATTACCTAAGTATGTAGATAACATTCGTTTCTATGTGAATGCTTATAATTTATTGACATTTACAGGTTATGATAAATATCAGCAAGATCCTGAGATAAAAACTAATACGGCGGGTGATGCTTATATGAATCAGCGTGTAGTGAATCTTGGTGTACAATTGACATTCTAATTTAATGATTAAATGAACATAAATATGAATAGATATAAAAATGGAAAGATCTTCTCACTTTTTTTGATGTGTGGAATATTAGGAGCTTGCGATAAATTTGAAGCAATTCCTTTGGAATATAAGAGTACTCCATTAGAAGAAGCACAAGAAGAGGTTTTAAATGGCTCAGTTGTAATTCTTGGGGGATTAAGTTTAGTCAATTCCCTTCATGCATATACCTTTGCTAGCCTAAAAAGGAA
>NZ_JADPLO010000004.1:0-165860 GCF_015667765.1 Bacteroides sp. 1001302B_160321_D4
ATCTTTATACCATCTTAATAAATAGAGATAAGCGAGGTAGGAAAGGTTCTATTATAGCTGTAATTCAGGGCACTAAAGCCGATGATATCATTGCGGTACTTACAAAGATGCCACAGGAGCTGCGTAATCAAGTCAAAGAAATTACACTGGATATGGCCGGGAGCATGCAAAAGATTGCGAAAACGTGCTTTCCACGTGCCATGCAGGTGATTGATAGGTTTCATGTACAAAAACTTGTATACGAAGCGGTACAAGAGTTGCGTATTACATATAGATGGCAAGTGATAAAAGAGGAGAATAAAGCCATAAAGGCGGCAAAAGAGAAGGGGGAAGTACATAAAGCAGAAGAACTCGAAAACGGAGATACACTCAGGCAATTATTAGCCAGAAGCAGATATTTATTATTTAAATCACCTGATAAATGGACCAAGAGTCAGAAAATCAGGGCAGAATTACTTTTCAAGCAGTTTGAAGATATTAAGCACGTATATTACTACTCATTGGAGTTGGGAAAGATCTTTTCCACAAACTATGACAAGGATGTAGCAAGAGCAAAGCTGGCACTATGGTATAATAAGATTGAAGAATATGGATACGATACATTCACAACAGTGGCAAACTCTATTGAGAACCATTATGAAAGGATTTTGAACTTCTTTGTGAACAGGAGTACAAATGCAGCAGCGGAAGCATTTAATGCTAAAATCAAAGCATTTAGGGCATCATTTAGAGGAGTAGTGGATATGAGCTTCTTCCTTTTTAGGCTAGCAAAGGTATATGCATGAAGGGAATTGACTAAACTTAATCCCCCAAGTTTTCAGACTGAGCCCTACTCTCCATTAAATATGAACAACAGAAAAAATTATATAGTCTACCTACAACAATCAGCCATGAAGCAGGAATGTCAAGACCCGAAGTAGAGGTACAAAAAAAAATTATACAGACTTACTCGACAGACAGAAACTGATTACTGAAGATAACCATTCCTCAGCCAATAAAAAGAAAAGCAATACACGCCACAACTTATTTTGCACAACTTGTTTGGAAAATAAAATATTTTTTCCTTACCTTTGTATTAGGATTTATTTCAAATCTTAATAAAAATAGAGCGTTAAGGCATTATCCAAGTTCAGGAAATCCCCAATTTCAAGACAACAACTGGATAATACATTGGACGCTCCACGTACTATTTATATATTAAAGTGTTATATATATAGGCGTGGGGCTTTGTGTATTATATGTTGTTGAGTATGGGGATACTTCTGAACGGTAATACCAAAGTTCCCACGCTTAACTTTATATATAAACACAGCTCCAGGGAACAGAGTTGACTAGAAGATAAACATTATGAAAGCAACTTGTTCTAAAAGTAAGACGACTGTCTCGACCGGTTTCTGTTCTTCGTTTGTTACTGTCTTTAGTGAAATTCTTATTCTGTTTATTTCCATTCCTGTTTTTTTCAAAACACACAATCACTATCTTACAAATTACATGCCAACATATTTTTCTGAGACCTTCCTCCATGATAGCCAATAATAGCGGTTCCTCTCACCATACAGAAAAAGACCTTTGGTTACAAGTTCTCGCTTTGGCAAAGGAAATACAGGACTGTAAGTCTTATCTGTATCCTAAGACCTTGGAATCTATATATGATAATATTGTAAGAATAGAAAAATTGTTGGATATTTTATTGATTATCACTCGTGGAAGTGACAAATAGACATTATTATTCCGCCTTATGCGACAATTTGTCCAATGCAGTAAAAATGTCGCATCATTAAACTATCGTTAAAAGTTTCATTTTTATAGATTACCTCTATGAAATGGAATTTTTATATACCAAGAAACGTACGCAATCAGTTATGTAACCTTAATGTTCAGAATAATGATAGATAAACGAATAGAAAGTACCATGAATGAATTGATCAACGCAGAAATATGGTCAACCAACTTATACCTGTCTTTACAGGTTTATTTTGAAAGTGAACAACTCCCGATACTGAGCTCCTGGCTAAATACCCAGGCTCAGGATAATATGAACAAAGTCTATCAAATGATGAGCTGGATATATCATAATGGAGGATGCGTTGCAATTAATGAGATAAAACGGGATGTGCAAAATGGCAAGCTCCAGTAAGTGCCTTAAACGAATTGATTGAACATGAACGATATATGTCCCGCCTAGTCTCCATACTCCTCATACTATGCCGAAACGTGGATGCGTCCTCTAATTCTTTCATCAACAGGCTGTATTCAGACCGAATATATCTAAGTACGGCCCTTTTGGAATTATTACGTATTCTTGCCCAAGAAAATGTGCGGAGACTACCTTATTTCTAACAGTATGTCCCTCCATTTAACATCTCATAATATTAAAGATTATATAACCTTGTATGGTCTACTTTTTGCAACATAATAAACAATAATAAAATAGATCATGAATATTTTATTAATAGGATAACCCGGTTTTATCGACATTTTGGGACAAGTTTATGCTTGTTTCAAGATAAGAGAGAATATTAAATTATTATTAACTCTAAAAATTTAAATCATTATGAGTGAGAAATTACAAAATGCTTTGAATGAACAAATCACAGCAGAATTATGGTCTGCCAACTTGTATCTGTCTATGTCTTTCTATCTAAAAAAAGAAGGTTTTTCAGGTATGGCCAACTGGATGCGGAAACAATCTGCAAAAGAAGTGGGACATGCGTGCACCATTGCCGAGTATATGGTTAAACGTGAGGCGACACCGAAAGTAGACAAAGTGGATGTAGTTCCACAAGGATGGGGAAATTCTTTGGAAGTTTTTGAACATGCCTTGGAACATGAAAAGCATATCTCCAAGTTGATTGACGAATTGGTATACTTAGCTTCAGAAGAAAAGGATAATGCCACACAGGATTTTCTGTGGAAATTTGTCCGGGAACAAGTAGAGGAAGAAGCCGGTGTACAGAATATTGTAAACCTGTTAAAGAAAGCCGGAGATAGTGGTATCCTTTTCATAGATGCTAAATTGGATGGATGCAAATAATAAACCTGAATAGTTAAAAGATAAATGATATGAGCAAAACAGTAGATATATTAGGTGGGCAGGCTGAATACTACCTAAACCATACATGCAAGACAATAGATAAACAACTGATTCATATTCCGGGTCCGGATATAGTAGATAAGGTATGGATAAATTCGGACAGAAACATTCGGACATTGGAGAGTTTGCAAACTTTATATGGACATGGACGTTTAGCGAATACCGGCTATGTATCCATCCTACCTGTAGACCAGGGTATAGAGCATTCTGCTGGGGCATCTTTCGCTCCCAATCCACTTTATTTTGATCCGGAGAACATCGTAAAATTGGCTATTGAAGGAGGATGTAATGCCGTAGCATCTACATTCGGCGTATTAGGCGCCGTAGCACGGAAATACGCCCATAAAATTCCATTCATCGTCAAATTGAATCATAACGAACTGCTTACTTATCCGAATAGCTATGACCAAGTAATGTTCGGTACAATAAAAGAAGCATGGAATATGGGCGCCATAGCAGTTGGAGCCACTATTTATTTCGGTTCGGAGCAAAGTCGCCGCCAAATAGTGGAAGTATCGCAAGCTTTTGAATATGCTCATGAACTGGGAATGGCTACCATTTTATGGTGTTATTTGAGAAACAGCGGTTTTAAGAAAGACGGAACCGACTATCACGCTGCAGCCGACCTGACAGGCCAAGCCAACCATATCGGAGTAACGATCAAGGCTGACATCGTAAAACAAAAACTTCCGTCCAATAATGGTGGCTTCAAAGCCATCGGCTTCGGAAAAACAAATGAGCGCATGTATACAGAGCTGACAACTGACCACCCGATAGACCTTTGCCGTTATCAGGTAGCTAACGGCTATATGGGACGCGTCGGACTAATCAACTCGGGTGGTGAATCTCATGGAGAATCCGACCTGCATGATGCTGTTGTTACAGCAGTAGTGAACAAACGTGCTGGCGGTATGGGGTTGATTAGTGGTCGGAAAGCCTTCCAAAAACCAATGAAAGATGGGGTCCAGCTATTGAGCACCATACAGGATGTATATTTGGATTCTTCAATAACCATTGCATAAAGACAGGTCGTCCATGAAAAGAATAGTATTATTACGTCATGGTGAGAGCCTATGGAACCAAGAAAACCGCTTCACCGGGTGGACAGATGTTGATTTAAGTGAAAAAGGCGTTGTAGAAGCCTGCAAAGCAGGCGATACATTACGAGAAGCCGGATTTTCTTTTGAGATTGCCTACACTTCTTACTTAAAACGTGCTATAAAAACGCTGGACTACGTTCTGGACCGCCTGAATGAGAGCTGGATTCCCGTCGAAAAGACATGGAGGTTGAATGAGAAACATTACGGCATACTTCAGGGACTTAACAAAAGTGAGACGGCTGCCCAATATGGTGAAGAACAAGTACACACCTGGCGGAGAAGTTATGATATAGCTCCTGCAGCATTGGGAGAGGACGATTCGCGCAATCCGAGTAAAGACATACGTTATGCAGATGTCCCGGATATGGAACTTCCACGTACGGAATCCTTGAAAGATGCCATTGAGCGTGTAATGCCTTATTGGAAATGCATCATCTTTCCCACATTGACATGTAAGGATAACCTGCTGGTAGTTGCCCATGGCAACAGCCTGCGTGGAATCATCAAGCATCTCAAGGAAATATCCGATACAGACATTTCCAACCTGAACCTGCCTACAGCAGTTCCTTACGTTTTTGAATTCGACAACCGGCTGGCTCTTGTCAAAGACTATTTTCTCGGTGATCCGGAAGAGATACGTAAACGGACGGAAGCTGTAGCAAAACAAGGAATGACTAAACAATAAAAGTTCTGTCAAGCAGCCAGACATATTTTCTAAACTTTAATTATTAACTAAAAAAGGAGGTAAAAATGGTACCTACAAAAATGAACCAGAATTGGTTACCAAGTATTTTTAATGATTTCTTTAACAATGAGTGGATGATGAAGGCAAATGCAACAGCCCCCGCTATTAATGTAATTGAAAATGAAAAGGACTATAAAATCCAATTGGCAGCTCCGGGAATGACAAAAAATGACTTCACCGTTAATGTGGATGAAAACAACAATCTAGTAATCTGCATGGAAAAGAAGGAAGAGAAGAATGAGGAGAAAAAAGACAAAAAATACCTACGCCGTGAATTCTCTTATTCCAAATTCCAACAAAGTATCATACTGCCGGACAATGTTGAAAAAGATAAGATTACAGCCAAGGTAGAACATGGGATTCTGTCTATAGATATTCCCAAAACAGTGGACAAAGAAGTTCAGAAGATAACCAGAACTATTGATATCAAATAAGATATCTTAGCTAAACTTTACCCAAGGCGTTCCTTATATTTAGGGGGATGCCTTGATATAAACCTTTGAACCTCAAATCACTATAATGAAAACATTCAATTTTGATGAAGCATTAATAGCTCTGCAAAGTGATCTGCTAGGTTTTGCATATAAATTGACAGCTGACAAACACGATGCTGAGGATTTATTGCAGGAAACAATGTTGAAAGCTCTGGATAATAAGGATAAATTTGATCCTGGAACAAATTTTAAAGGCTGGATGTATATCATTATGCGTAACGCTTTTATAAATAACTACCGGATAAAAAAAAGCCAGGGAGACTTATATATATTATCCGAACCCGACTATCATTTCCTGCTAAGAGATGACTCTTTTGCTTTCATAGACAATAGTCAAGATGCCAAGGAGATAAGGGCAGCCCTTAAAACACTACCTAAAGAACATTACAACGCTTTTATGTTGTATATATCCGGATTCAAATATCGGGAAATAGCTCAAGAAACAGGAGTGTCGCTAGGTACAATAAAAAGCCGTATCTTTCATAGTAGGAAAAAATTAAAGCAGTTACTTTCTGATTTTGTCTAATAATTGTATAAAAATGAATTATGAATAACAAGTATATTGGAATCCTGACTTCCGGAGGGGATGCGTCAGGAATGAATGCAGCGATCCGCGCCGTAACCCGTACCGCCATCTTCAACGGCTTTAAAATAAAGGGAATTTATAGGGGATACGAAGGACTGATTGCCGGTGAAGTAAAGGAACTCACAACAGAAGACGTGAGCAGTATTATTCAAAGGGGAGGTACTATACTGAAAACAGCGCGTTCCGAAGCTTTTACCACTCCGGAAGGACGTAAGAAAGCCTATGAAGTTATACAAAAAGAAAATATCAGTGCACTGATTATTATCGGTGGAGACGGTTCTCTGACGGGAGCCCGTATCTTTGCCGAAGAGTATAACGTGACATGTATAGGACTACCCGGTACGATTGACAATGATTTATATGGTACTGATTTCACCATAGGATACGACACGGCATTAAATACAATTGTTGAATGTGTAGATAAAATAAGAGACACCGCAACCTCACACGACCGCATTTTCTTTGTCGAGGTGATGGGACGTGATGCGGGCTTCCTGGCCCAGAACAGTGCGATTGCTTCAGGGGCTGAAGCTGCCATTATTCCGGAGGACAAAACGGATGTGGACCAGCTGGAGACATTTATCGGACGTGGATTCAGAAAAACAAAAAACAGCAGTATCGTCATTGTGACCGAAAGTCCCCAAAATAAAAATGGAGGTGCCATGTACTATGCCGACCGGGTAAAAAAGGAATATCCTGAATATGATGTAAGAGTTTCCATTCTGGGACATCTGCAACGCGGTGGGGCTCCAAGTGCCAACGACCGTATACTGGCAAGCCGATTAGGAGAAGCAGCCATCCAGGCTCTGATGGAAGACCAACAGAATGTGATGATAGGCATACGGAACAATGAAATTGTCTATGTTCCTTTTGCACAAGCAATCAAAAATGACAAGCCTATTGACAAAAGCCTGATTCGGGTACTTAACGAGCTGTCCATATAAAGTTATTAATTCACCACTGCTTGGAAAGACACTCCGGGAGGCAGACATACCGGACTGTATCATCATCGGGAAACTACAAAGTTTTATCCGGTATGGATAATGCCCTATTATAAAATAAACAAGGAAATATAAACTATTTAATGTACAATGTTATGGAATATCCAAGTTATAATGTAAACACTCCTCAATGGAGGGAAATTACAGTCGGTTCACATCTTCCCATGGAATTGGGAAAACTTGCGGAAATAGCACGTAATCTATGGTGGACATGGAATGATGACGCCAAAAGTATGTATTGCGACCTAGATCCGGAGCTTTGGGAAGAAACGGAGCAAAATCCGATATTGTTCCTGGAGCGGATGAATTATGAGAAGCTGGTAACACTGGCACATGATGAGTTTTTTATCCGCAAGATGAATACCGTCTATACTGCTTTCAAGGAATACATTAATGTAGTTCCAGATCATAAACGTCCGTCAGTAGCCTATTTCAGTATGGAATACGGCTTAGACAAGGTCCTCAAAATATATTCCGGTGGTCTTGGAATACTTGCGGGCGATTACCTGAAAGAGGCATCAGACAGCAACGTTGACCTTTGTGCCGTAGGACTGTTGTACCGTTATGGCTACTTTGACCAGTCTCTTTCCATGGACGGGCAGCAGATTGCCAATTATGAAGCACAGAATTTCGGACAGCTCCCAATCGAAAAAGTGATGCAACCAGATGGAAAACAGCTGGTAATCCACATTCCCTACGCCGACAGCTTTATTGTACATGCCAATGTCTGGAGAGTCAATGTAGGAAGAATCCCCCTTTATCTACTGGACACGGACAATGAACTCAATAGCGAGTTTGACCGTCCAATTACCCACCATCTGTATGGCGGTGACTGGGAGAACCGGCTGAAACAGGAGATTTTACTCGGTATAGGCGGCATGATGACACTGAAAGCTTTGGGTATAGAAAAAGACGTATATCACTGCAATGAAGGCCATGCCGCATTAATCAACATTCAGCGGTTATGTGATTATATAGCCGGTGGTCTGGATTTCGGCCAAGCGATGGAATTAGTACGCGCTTCTTCTCTTTATACCGTACATACACCTGTACCCGCCGGCCATGATTATTTTGACGAGGGACTTTTCAACAAATACATGAAAGGGTATCCCGACAAACTGGGCATAACCTGGAATAACCTGATGGATCTCGGACGCCATAATCCGGGAGACAAAGGAGAACGTTTCTGTATGTCTGTATTCGCCTGTAAAACCAGCCAGGAAGTAAACGGAGTCAGCCTGTTGCATAAAACTGTGTCACAGGAAATGTTCGCTCCTATCTGGAAAGGCTACTTCCCGGAAGAGAATCATGTGGGCTATGTGACTAATGGCGTACATTTCCCTACTTGGTGCGCCACCGAATGGGAAAAGCTTTTCAAAGACAATTTTGATGAGAGCTTTATTCATGACCAGTCCAATCAAAAAATCTGGGAAGCTGTCTACGACATTCCGGACGAAGAAATATGGAATACCCGCCTGAAACTAAAAACCAAACTGATAGATTATATCAAAAGAAAATGCAGCAAAGACTGGCTTAGAAGCCAGATCGATCCGTCATTAACCATTTCCATTTTTGAGAAGTTTAACCCGAATGCCCTTCTGATTGGTTTCGGACGACGTTTTGCTACATATAAAAGGGCGCATCTTTTGTTTACCGATATCGACCGCCTGGCTAAAATAGTGAACAATCCGAAATATCCGGTACAATTCATCTTTACAGGGAAGGCTCATCCCAGTGACGGTGCCGGCCAGGGACTAATCAGGCAGATTGTGGAAATATCCCGGCGTCCTGAATTCCTAGGTAAAATCATATTTCTTGAAAACTATGATATGGATCTGGCAAGACATCTTATCGCAGGGGTGGATATCTGGCTGAACACTCCCACACGTCTGGCCGAAGCCTCAGGCACATCAGGGGAAAAGGCACTGATGAACGGTGTACTTAATTTCTCAGTGTTGGATGGTTGGTGGTATGAAGGCTATTGTAAGGATGCAGGATGGGCGCTGACCGACAAAAGTATCTACCAGAATGAACAATATCAGAACCAGCTGGACGCCGAAGCAATTTACTATCTATTGGAGCATGACATTCTTCCTGCATATTATGAACATGGAGATAAGGAGTATTCGGAAAACTGGATTAAGTACATCAAGAATTCAATCGCACAAATAGCTCCCCGTTTTACCATGAAAAGGCAACTGGACGATTACTATGAGAAATTCTATATCAAACTGTCGGAGCATTTCCACATTCTCTCTGCTGACAATAATGCAAAAGCCAAAATGATATCTGACTGGAAAACCGCTGTCCGAAACAGGTGGGATTCCATTGAAATCAAATCCATAAAAGCCGGAAACGGGTTGGATGCGACAATCGAAGCCGGAAAGGAATATGAAGTAACAGTTGTTGTCGATGAGAAAGGTCTGGATGATGCAATTGGAATTGAATTGGTCATTATTCAGCATGAAAGTGGTCAAGATCATATCTATGAAGTCATACCTCTTCCACTAGTTTCCAAAGACGGGAATCTATATACCTTCAAGGGGACATCTCAAATTTTTAATGCCGGAAGTTTCAAACAGGCTTTCCGCATGTATCCCAAAAATAATCTATTACCACATAGACAAGATTTTTGTTACGTCCGATGGTTTTAAAAAAAAGGGAGGTGTGTCATAATGAATAATAAAACGCAAATTATCGCAGAAATAATTTCATAAATCGTTGATTAATATATAAATATAATTGAAATAATCTGCGATAATTTGCGTTAATCTGCGTTTTGACACACTCCGCTTTTATACATGACAAGTTTCAAAGGTTATTCAATAAAAGATAAAGAACAATGAAACCGAACATTATTCTTATGAATTTCACTCATGTCTATGAGCAGGAAAGATTTATAAACGACATCCATTTCCAGTGGATAGATTGTACCGACCTAAACGGAACCAACTGCTACTGTGATGCAGAAGCAGCCAAAGTCATTAGACAAAGAATGGCCCCCTACTTACCTGAAGGAATACATTTCATTGATTCCGGTAACTATCATTATATCAGTAAATTTTGGACGGATAAAATAAAGACCCCATTCTCACTAGTTGTCTTTGATCATCATCCAGATATGCAACCTTCCTTATTTGACAATCTAATGTCATGCGGATGTTGGGTGAAAAAAGTATTGGATACAAATCCTTATCTTCAAAAAGTATGTATCGTCGGTGCTGCTGAAAAGTTGATCAAAGCACTGCATCCCAATTATGGAGAAAAATTAAAGTTTTATAGCGAAACAGAACTTTCTCACGAAGAAGGATGGAACAGATTCTCTCATGAACATCTGAATGAGCCTGTCTATATATCAGTGGACAAAGATGTATTGGACATAAAATCAGCAGTAACCAATTGGGATCAGGGTTCCCTATCACTGACCGAATTGGAGAAACTCCTCTCCATCATTCTAAAAAAAGAAGAAATTATCGGAGTAGATATCTGCGGTGAATGTTCCAGTTCTTTGGATGTTTTCCAAAAAAACAGAGAACTTTCAATTAACAGTAAGGCCAATAAGGAACTATTAAATCTATTCCTGTCCAATCAAAACGAGATTCATCCCCTATAAGTAAATCATTAACATAGTCATGAATATTATGCTTAGCACAATAATTAGTGAATTGACCGTACATGATAATTCCACATCTCTTTACACTTTTCTAATTCTCCATCTCTTAATATTGCTATTTTCAATAGAAGGTTGTACTTTTGTCATCATTTTATCAGTCAATCTTTTATACAAATGGTCTTTATACACAATTTATTACTTATTCTGGGACGTGGAATAGGACAAGTGATGTTTCAGAATAATGCGTTATCCGGATTATTCATGCTAATTGGAATATTTCTAAACTCATGGCAAATGGGAATACTAGCAGTCTGCGGTAATATAATAAGTACACTGACAGCCCATTTTTCGGGATATAAGTATGATGATATTAAAAATGGATTATACGGATTTAATGGAACTTTAGTAGGTATAGCAGTTGGCGTATTTCTACAATTATCGGTAGGAAGTTTAATCATGTTGATTATCGCTTCGGCCCTTTCCACATGGATTGCCTATTTTTTTAATCAGCAACGTTTAATTCCTGGCTTTACTGCTCCTTTCATTCTTGCTGTATGGGGAATGTTGGGAGTTTGCAGCTGGCTTATACCAGATTTACTATCAGTTTCCTATACGGTTATTGATACCACACAGAATATTAATTATTTCCAAGCCTTCTGCTTAGGTATAGGGCAAGTCATGTTTCAGGGAAATACAATTCTATCCGGATTATGTTTCCTTATAGGCATTTTGATTAATTCTCGAAAGGCAAGTCTCTATACTATCTTGGGAGCACTTCTTCCTATTCCCCTAGCCATTTTACTTGAAGTGGATGCTACAGACTTAAATGCCGGATTAATGGGCTATAATGGGGTATTATGTGCAATAGCTTTAGGAGGAACGGGCTGGAAAAGTGGCGTATGGGCAGGATGCTCTGTCTTACTGTCCACCGTATTACAGATTCTAGGAATGAGTTTGGGTATCACTACCTTAACCGCTCCCTTTGTTATATCTGTATGGATCATACTAATGATACAAAAAGTAATAAGAACGCAGAATAACTAAATTAGTCTTCAAATAAAAGTTTGTGATATTTTTTTTCAAAGAAAAAGATAAAAGATATCATCTTGTCACCCGAAATATTTGCTTTTGTATTATGAATACTACACCATAATGCAGTAAACTTAAAAATAGCATCCAAACTCCTTGAATTAAAAAGAGTTTGGATACCTCAACATTTACAGTAAAAAATATTATTTATAAAGTCTCAATCAGATCTTAGTTATGCTTACAACATAAAGGTGATAACTACCCATATAAACAACAGACAGAAGTGTATCACATAATTATGATAACATCATCTCATATCTTTTCACCCACAATCAGCAACAGTTTTTCATTTTCCCCTCTTAAAAACTTTATTTCTTCTTTCAACCAATCTATTTCCTTGTTTTTTGAGGAAATCAATTCAGCTATCATTGTATCAGGAATATAACTACTACTGATAAAATTCAATATCTTGGAGATATTTATTTCTTCTCTTTTTTTAAAGTTTCAAATTGCTCCTTTTGTTTATCCAACAGCTTTTCGAAAATCTCAATTACCTGTTCAACAGGAAAACTATTAAAGGTCTGATTATTGCCTGTATTACTGACAGCACTTTTAACACCACAATTCTCGTAGAAGTTATTCGTATTATACAGGATTGTCTCTTCATTAAAACTCTTCAGCCCATCTACAGTAACGCCTAGTGCTGAAGCAATCTCACCTAACCGTTCATCGTCAAACTTCTCTGTTTGTTCTATTTTCGAAACAGCCTGTTTCGTTATACCTAACAAATCACCGAGTTCCGCTTGAGTCATTCCCCGAAGCCGACGCACCCGTTCAATTTTTCTTCCCAGATGAATTGTATTTGTGTACTTTTCCGTTTCCATATTCCAGTCTGTTGATTATTTTCCCTGCTTTATGCACTCTCTTAGAATCTCTATTTTCTCTTGTTCACTTTTCAACAAGCGTTCATACAGTTCAACCACCTTTTCAATAGGATTAATCTGTTGGTTATGAGCATAAACAGTAGCAATTGCTCCCGGAGAAATGGTAGCATCTTTATAATTATTAATATTACAAATGGCTTTTTCAACATCAAAATCCTTGATGACATCAGTAGATATTCCCAAGACTTCAGCTATTTTTGTCAACAGTCCGTCTTCTATTTCATCTTGTTTCTCTATTTTCGAGATCTCCTGCTGACTAACACCCAGATCAGAAGCCAACGCTTCCTGTTTCATACCCAGATACACACGGATTCTTTGCAGATTGCGACCGACATGCCTTTGATTCACCTTGTCTTTTACTTTAATATCCATATCATTGTTGCTTTAGTAAATACATTGAGACAAAGATAATGAAAATAAAATTCGCAACTACATATCGCCCTTTGAAAAAGACAGCTTTCTATCTGTTTCTCTTTTAAATATAACCTAATTAGATCTATTTTATCCCAGTCTTTATCATTTTATCTACTTCTAAAACTTTACTACCGTAAAGTTTACGACGGGTAAAGGTTTAATCAACAACAATATTACTTTATAAAATCAAATATACAACAGGTAGTAAGAAACAACTCAGTTCTGATAAAAGTCAACTCTATATTTTTCAATCCCCAGTTCTATATGCATAATTTTGCCCTGTCAGTTTTTAGCTGACATGAATCGTGGCGCCACATTTAAAACAGTGCAGAAGGATGTGCAATTGACATTCTGAACAATTATCATTTAACCAATAAAATCTAATAGCCTATGGGGTAAGTAAAATCATTACAATCGAAACATAGCTTTAAATCATCCGGAAATTTAGCTATCCAAAAACAAATTAGTAAACATACAATTAAACAAAAAGCATGAAATCATTTTCTGATAAAACAAACATAGGGGAGAATAATCCCCTAAAGACTGTTTATAGAATGAATTTTTACCTATTATTCCTATTAATAGGTTCATTATCGATACTTGGATCAACACGGGCTTATTGCCAACAGAGCAGAACGATCTCGGGTGTAGTGAAAAACTCTCAAGGAGAGACGATTATCGGAGCGAATATCGTTGAAAAAGGTACCAGTAACGGGACAATTACGAATGTAGACGGACTATTCACACTGCGCGTATCGCCCAATGCAATATTAAAGGTATCTTATATGGGATACACGGAACAGGAAGTCAATACACGCAACAAGAACAAGCTGGAAATCATACTGACGGAAGATGCCAGACTGATTGATGAAGTAGTGGTGGTAGGATACGGATCGGTCAAAAAACGGGATTTGACGGGGGCGGTAACCTCCGTCAAAAGTGCGGAAGTACTGGCCGCTCCTACCAATAATGTGATGGAAGCCCTTCAAGGCAAGATACCCGGAATGGATATCACCAAAACTTCGGGACAGGTAGGAGGTGATGTCACTATCCTGTTACGTGGTTCACGATCTATCTATGGCAGCAACGAACCGTTGTTTATTATCGATGGAATCCCCGGCAGCTATAGCCAGGTCAGCCCGTCGGACATCGAGAGTGTAGATGTATTGAAAGATGCTTCTTCCACCGCCATTTATGGTTCTGCAGGAGCAAACGGTGTTGTCATCATCACCACAAAAAGAGGAAAAGAGGGAAAAGCGACCGTAAACTTCGATGCTTATTACGGATTCAGCGGTTCACCTAACTACAGGCATGGAATGACGCGGGATGAATGGGTCACCTACCAGCAAGAAGCCTATAAATATAAAAACGGTGACTATCCTACCGATATGTCCGCCCTACTGGGGAAACAGGATTTTATAGATGCATACAACGACGGCAAATGGATAGACTGGATAGATGAAGTGTCGGGCAACACGGCTACCACACAGAAATACAGTCTTTCGGTCAGCAGTGGCACTGAAAAGACAAAATTATTTGCTTCGACTTCCTACAATCGGGAAGAAGGTTTACTTAATAACGAAAATCTGAACAGATATTCGTTACGCCTCAACCTGGATCAACAGATATTTTCATGGGCAAAGGTGGGCTTTACCTCCAATTTAGTCTACCGGGACTTGAACTCCGGTGTGAAAAACACATTCACCAAATCTCTCTCCGCCATCCCGCTGGGTGATGCTTATACCGAAGAAGGGGAGATCAATCACGAATACATCACAGGACAATATTCCCCGATGAGTGATTTTATAGAGAACCAGTATGTAGACAACACACGTTCTACCTACCTGAATATGAGCGGCTATGTCGAACTAACTCCCGTCAAAGACCTGACTTTTACCAGTCGTGCCAATGGTACGTTGAATCACTCACGCCGCGGGCAATACTGGGGAGAGAAGTGCAATGCCAACCGTCCGTCTTATGCAGGTTCACCGCATGCTTCCATCACCAACAACAATGCCTGGAATTACACTTGGGAAAATATTCTCGCATACAACACAACCATCGCCAAAGACCATAATCTGGGAGGTTCACTGATTACTTCCTGGAATAAGAACCAGTCGGAAAGCAGTATGGCTGCCGCCAGCGGTCAAATGGTAGATCAATGGTCTTTCTGGCGACTGACATCGGGCACTTCCCAACATGTAGAATCCGACTTCGCACAGACGCAGAAAATGTCTTTTGCCTTCCGTCTGAACTATTCATACAAGGGTAAATACCTATTTAACTTCTCGACCCGTTGGGACGGTGTTTCACAATTCTCCACCGGACATAAATGGGATGCTTTCCCCGCAGGCGCACTGGCGTGGAGAATATCGGACGAAGCATTTATGGGAAAGACACGTAGTTGGCTGGACAACCTGAAATTGAGAGTGAGCTACGGCATCACGGGTAACTCGGGAGGAACCACCGCATACAGCACCACAACACAAGCATACGTATATACCGCTTCGGGAATTTCCATTAATGGGAAGATTGTTCCTTTCACGCAATACTCCGGTACCTACGGTAGTTCCGATCTCGGCTGGGAGAAGTCATACAACTGGAATGTGGGGTTGGATTTCGGTATCCTGAACGGTCGCATTGACGGATCGGTAGAATGGTTCAAGACAACCACCAAAGGATTATTATTCAAACGTACATTGCCCATCACCAGCGGTCTGACCGGATGGGGATCGCCTCTGGCTATCTGGCAGAACATCGCCCAGACCAGTAACCAAGGTGTGGAAGCAACGATCACTTCGCACAACATACGGCATAAAGATTTCACATGGAACACCACTTTATCCGTCACCTGGAACAAGGAACAAATAGACGATCTGCCTGACGGTGATCTGATCGCCGAAAACCTGTTTGTTGGTGAACCGATTAAAGCTATTTACGGATATAAATATACCGGAATTTGGGGAACCGATACTCCACAGGAAACATTGGATGCCTACGGCGTAAAACCCGGATTCATCAAGATAGAAACCTTAGACCAGAAAGGCGATGGAGGTGTGCATAAATACAGTACGGAAGACCGGCAAATTCTAGGACATTCCAATCCGGACTGGATCATCGGATTCAGCAATTCCTTCACCTACAAGAATTTTGATTTATCCGTCTTTGCCATGGCGCGTTACGGACAGACAATCAACAGTGACCTGCTCGGTTATTATACCGCCGAACAGAGCGTAACCAAGAATCAACTGGCAGGCGTAGACTACTGGACAGAGGATAATCAAGGAGCCTATTTCCCCCGTCCCGGAACGGGAGACGAACAAAAAACCGTATATCCTTCATTAAGAGTGCGCAACGGCTCCTTCATTAAGATTAAGAATATCACGCTGGGATATACACTACCCGTCAATATTTCCCGCAAAGTTTTAATGGAGGAATGCCGTATTTATGCCACAGCCTACAATCCGTTCATCTTTGTAAAAGATAAGCAGTTGAAAGATACTGATCCCGAAACCAACGGTTCGGATGCATTTCCTACCTACCGGCAATTTGTTTTTGGCGTTAATTTGACATTCTAACAAAAGATTATAATCATGAAAAGGATATATATAAAATTCATATTTTGCAGTGTGCTGTTCTCGGCCTTATCTCTACATTCCTGCACCTTGGAGGAATACAACCCGGGCGCATTTACCAAAGAGGCTTTGGCTACTTCCATCGATGGATATGAAACCCTGATTAACCAGTGTTATTTTGCTATGGAAAGGTTTTACTACGGTTCTGCGGACTGGATGTCACTGACTGAAGGCGACACCGATCTTTGGACGTATAAAGCCAACGAATCAACAAGTTACACACAGTGGTTCTGGTTTTTCGCAGGAACATCACCCAATACGACTTACACCAATAATTGGTGGAACGGGACGTACGACGGTGTGGGAGCCTGTAACGAAGCTATCGCATTAGGAGACAAACCTCCTTACACCACGGAAGAGGAGCGGAATGCCAAGATTGCGGAAGCCCGTTTTCTTAGAGCTGTCTATTATTTCAATGCAGTGGAACAATTCGGAGCAGTGACAATGCTCACAGAACCGATAACAGCGGAAACACTGACTTACTCCCCCACCCGTACCGATCCGATGACTATCTATCAGGAAGTAATCCTGCCCGATTTAAGATTCGCATCCGAATGGTTGCCAACAGGTACGCATGCAACTACTACCACCCCGACGAAGAAAGCCGCTCTCGGTTTTCTGGCTAAAGCCTGCTTACAGACGTACGAATATGGAAGCACCGAATATTTGCAGG
Organism: Bacteroides sp. 1001302B_160321_D4; assembly: GCF_015667765.1. NCBI lineage: Bacteria > Pseudomonadati > Bacteroidota > Bacteroidia > Bacteroidales > Bacteroidaceae > Bacteroides > Bacteroides sp. 1001302B_160321_D4. The sequence continues at coordinate 17,329 of NZ_JADPLO010000004.1, forward strand.
AAGCTCTGGATACAGCCAAAAAATTGATTACCGATTGCGAAACTGGCGGTGGGAAATACAATACGTATATGTACCCATCTTATAGCGAAGTATTCAAAGAGAGCAATAACTGGGAAAACAAAGAAGCTCTCTGGAAACATCGCTGGTATGCAGGAGCAGACGGTCACGGATCAAGCAACGGAAATTACAAGCTAAATCGCAACGATGAGTATTTCTTATGCAATATCAATAAGTTTGGTGCTCGTGAAGATAATCAGGAGACACGCCTTACTTGGGAAGGCTCAATTACCGGTATCTTTATGCCCACACAGCATTTGTTGAGTTTGTATGTACAGAAAGACGGAACATTGGACCCCAGATTTCATGAATCGTTCACTACTGAATGGAACGCGAACAAGAATTACACGTGGGATGAGAGTGCCGTACATATGTATGACAAAGAAGAAACCGTCATTGGCAAAGCTCTGAATAAAGGTGACTTAGCCATTAAGTTTATCATGCCCCAGGACATTGATTATGCTACAGAAAAGCAAAAAGAACATATTTCTGATTACTTACTGATTGATTATCACCATGTATATAGTAATGACAATAATAACGTGAACATGAATTATGCTTATACAAACATCACAGGCAATTACAAGGATGACGGCACAAACGAGAACCAGTTCCGCTACTATTATCCGTCACTGAATAAGCATAACAGCAGTAATTATTATGTAGCCAATGCTTCCAAACAGAGAAACGGTAATCTGAATGCAACATTTATCATGCGTATGGCAGAAGTTTATTTGATTGCGGCAGAAGCTGATATTTACCTGAATGGTGGTGCAAATGCAGCCGGTTATATCAACAAGGTTCGTGAACGTGCCGGAGCAAATCCGCTTACAGGGAGTATTACGGTGCGTGATATCTTAGATGAAAGAGGCCGTGAACTTTGCGGAGAATATTGCCGCTTCTACGACTTGAAACGGACAGGAATGTTTAAGAACTCGGAGTATCTGGAGAATACTCATCCGGACTTAGCACAATTCTTTCACCCGAATTATGCATTACGTCCCATTTCAACTACATTTACTGCAACAATCACCAATGGCAGCGAGTATCAAAATCCGGGATATTAAGTAGGAATTTCAATATGTACAGGTATTATGGAATCAATCTTGGCACCTGTACATTATTATAAATTAAGGAATGCTCCCTGTCTCGTTTTGAGATGGGGAACATATTTTTCAAATATGAGAAAAACAAGGTATAGATTAATTATATCGAAAACTGTTTGCTAGTCAGAATAAAGTCTCTACCTTTACAGAGGATAACCATGCCACTTATTAACGGCTATTTTAAACCGCTTATGCCTGTTGAAAATGAAAACAGCTATCATATATTATTCAAAACATGGAACTACCGAGCGAGTAACACACCTTATCGGAGAAAAGTTGACTAATAAAGTTGACTACATCTCATTAAAGGAGTGTCCGAGACCTGATATCCGAACTTACGATCGAATAATTCTTGGAACAGCTATTTATGCGGGCTCTCCAAACCGAAAAGTTACTCAATTCTGTCACAATAACCAACCGTTATTAGAGCAAAAAGTAATAGGGTTGTTCATCTGTTGTATGAACGAAGAACAAGAAGCGGAAGAAATGAACAAGGCTTTCCCGGAGTTCTTACAGAGATTATCGATTCCCAAAGCCATTTTAGGTGGTGAGTTTCAGTTTGACAAAATGAATTTCATCGAAAGGTTTTTAACGAAGAAAATAGCGAAAGTAAACTCTTCTGTTTCGAAGCTGAGATATGATGCCATAAATGAGTTTACAAGTCAGATAAAAGATAATCATTTATGGTAACTTCTTGAGTTATCTATTGAGCAACTTTGTATTCAAATAATAAATAGAATGGCCGTATAAGAAAACTTCTTTCAAAAGAAGTTTTCTTATCTATTTAAGACAATACCTATAATCGCAATCTTTTACTTTTACGAATCCATTACTTAACAATGTTCTTATGGATAAAACATTAGCCTCATCAGGGTCAGCCAATATCTCTTTCCCTCCTATTTCGGCAATTTCCCCGATCAGCTTCTTTACAATAATCTTCCCGATGCCCTTACCCAAATATTCCTCTTCGCCTATGAGATAACCTATTTCAAAGACTGTCTCTTTCTCATCGACAGTTTTTCCGTAATGTTCCGGTATATATTCTTTTTCAAAATAACAATCCAAGTATAAACAAAAGCCAATGGCTCTATCATTATAATAAACAATGAAATGTTTCATATAATGATATTGGGTATTTCTATTATTTACCTCATCCAACCAAGCCATTTTATGTTCTTCTCCGTCAGGGCAGAACCATTTATAAATATATTCTTTAGCCAACCATTTACTGAAAATGCCTACATCTTTATCACGCAAAGGCTTTATTGTGATCTTATCATTCTTAATATCCATACTTTTTTGTGGTGAAACGCCAGCCTCTTTTATAAACTCCATAAATCCAACTATCTGAAATACAAAGATATAATTTTCAATACAATAAAGAAGAACTAAAGGATATTTATAAAGCAACTCATGTCCACAGATATCACAACAAGAAAACGAATGACCAAGTATAAAGAATCTAAAACAAACACAAATGTCGAAATCATACGTTGGGAATCGTGCATGATTACTTATATTTGCGTTATCGAGCAATTTATTAAGAACCGGATGATATGTTAAAACGGATTAAATTTCAAATTCTGTAGAAGTGTACATCCCAATAAAATACTAAAAAGGCAAGAACATGAAACTTTGGAAATATAGTGGAACACTTTTAACAGCAACAGGAGTCATTCATACCATTTATGCGTTATTTCTTGGAAAAGAAGCTTTTACGGAAATGCTTAACAATGGATTAATAGACTCTATTGGAGAAAATCATAACCTGGGCTTTGCTTTCTGGTTCCTAATCTGCGGAATAATACTTATTCTTTGGGGAGAGACACTTCAATACTATATCAGAAAAGAACAAAAACCGGCACCTTTATTTTTAGGTTACTTCATTCTACTGTTCACCATAATCGGTTGCATAGTCGAACCAATATCCGGTTTCTGGCTTTTCTTACCGCAAGCACTTATTATTATTTATTCAAACATGAAAAAGCAGTGAGAAGCATCATCCATAGCGAACTCAAAACCGAGTGCAGTGCTTAAATGCAACTTATTAAAATCCCATAGCATCTTTCACTAAAACCATTTCTTTATGAGAGGTCAACTTCTCTAATAAAAGCAATGCAACCCCGTATGATGTTTGAGGACAATAAGAAGTTATGATATTATCATCCACCACGATGGGAGAATTTACGATAGTTGCTCCAAATCCCTGAAGCACTTTCTGTTTATGAGCACCTCTAAGATGATAAGTTGTTGCTTTCCGACCGTTCAACACTCCACTTTTCCCAACAGGCAAAGCTCCCACGCAGACTGTTGCGATCCATTTCTTTTGTGAGTCAAACAGTCGTATCAATTCCAGAAGTTGTTCATTATATGCCTCCTCATAGAATCCGAATTCTTCAAATCCGCCGGGTATCGCAAGCGCGTCATATTCATCTGCAGACACTTCATCCATGACTTTATCCACCAAAACAGGAACATTGAAAGAACTAATCACTTTTTGATTCAAGCCACAGGTCACAACATCTATTTTACAATCAAAATCCGTCTTTGCCCATCCCATAACATCTATAAAAGCACTAAACTCAATCGTTTCAAACCCTTTAGCAAGGAATACCAATAATTTCATAATCAAATTAGTTATATATTAATAATATAAGAAACAGCATTGCACTAAAAAGAATGTGAACTAAAATCACCTTCATTCTTTCCTATAATCCCCTCTTTACCTCACCTTTTGCAGCCTCCCAACCAATCATTGCAGTCTTGCGAATCTCTCCCCAATGGTAATTTCCCAACTCACCGGAAGCACGAATGACCCGATGACACGGAATAAGGAAAGCTACGGGATTCTCACCAACAGCCGTTCCAACAGCCCGACAAGCTCTCGGATTATTGATTCCTGCGGCTATATCTCCGTAAGTAGTCAATCCACCGACAGGAATTTTCAGTAAGGTTTCCCATACCTTTAGTTGAAAGTCGGTACCTTTCAGATGCAATTTTATTTCTTTGAGTTTACTCCAGTCCTGCGTGAAGATAAATAAAGCATTTTGCTGCACTTCATCCACAATCGAGGTAAACTTTGCATTAGGAAACTTCTTCCGTAAAGAGTTAAAAGCCGCGTCATGTTCGTCTGCAAACTCCATACAACAAATACCTTTATCGGTAGACGCAATGAAGATTTCACCGAAAGGACTTTTGGCAAAACTGTAATTGATAGAAAGACTTTCACCTCCGTTTTTATATTCGCCCGGCGTCATCCCTTCTATATTTACAAACAAGTCATACAATCTGCCCGTACCGGAAAGCCCTGTTTCCTGTGCCGCATCGAATAAAGACGCATGAGTTTCATTCAAGATTCTCTTGGCATATTCAATACTAGTATATTGCAAGAACTTCTTAGGGCTAACTCCCGCCCACTCCGTAAACATACGTTGGAAATGCGCCGTACTCAACGCCACCTCCCCGGCAATCTCATCCAATCCCGGTTGCCTTTTAAAATTCTCCCTTATATACCCGATTGCCTGTGCAATGCGTGCATAGTCAAGCGTTTTTTGCTCATTCATAACAGAGGTTTGCCATTTAATTCCAAATCCAGCAACCGCTTTTTAGCAGGAAGCCCGCCACCATATCCCACAAGAGAGTGGTTGCTGCCGATGACACGATGGCACGGAGCAAAAATAGAAATAGCGTTCGCCCCGTTAGCGGCAGCAACAGCACGGACAGCTTTCGGCAAATCGAGTTGTTTTGCCAGCTCACCGTATGACACAGTCGAACCGTATGGAATCTCCAACAACTTATACCATACACTCTTCTGAAACTCCGTACCAACAAAAAGCAAAGGCACCTCAAACACAGTCCGCTCGCCATTGAAATATTCATCCAACTGGCTCATCGCCTCCAGTATCACATCTGATGTACTTTTCTCATAACCAGCTTTCAGCACTTTCCGCAATCTCCTGTCTACGATATCCCTATGACTTTCAGCCGCCCAGTCACAAAGACAAAGCTTATCCTCAAACGAGCCAAGCATCAAATCACCACAAGGAGAATGATAACGCTGTATCTTAATTACATTCGTTTTATCTTCCATACTTCCAAAGATACGTTTATTATATTTACAGTTGAAATAACAGCTAATAATATTTTCGTTTTTACACTCGCACTCTCATTTCCAATGCCGCAAAATTACTACACGCATCACTGATAAACGACCCGAAAATTGCTGTTTTTACGTAGAAAAGACAATCCCCCTCCCACTCCTCCATACAATCAATCGTTCTCAATATACTTTATCACCCGGCAAGGACTGCCGACCGCCACACAATTCTTTACCATCCGATTCAATATCCAATTATTTTTTATACATGATTTACTCTCACACCCTCACACTTTCCCTGCATCCCCCTATTCATCATCCTTTCAGTGATGAGGGTAAGAGTGAGGGTAGGTGAGGGTAACTTTTTACCCTCACCCTGTCTCGTCCTGATTGGGTTGACAAAGCCCCCTTTCACACCACCTTTATCAATTACTCTACTTTCATCAAATGATAAAGCGTCCCTTTACGAGACTTACGGCAAGGAATATTCAGTTTTTGAAGTGCACGCCCAAACTGTCCTACCTTATTAATAGCCAGTTTATCCCGTGTTTTCGTCTGTAAATAATTCAAAATCTGCATGGCAGTCAGCCATTCGCCTTCCATTTCCTCTTCTACGGGATTAAGATAGCAGTGGAACAGCTGTTCCAGCGGACTCACCTGTTCAAACTCACGGTTAGTCTGTTTTAATATGTTTTCATCCTCATCATTCAGCCAATAACGTTCCCCTTTATAAATCGCCTCCATTGCTTGAGCATACAGCTGTTTGTAATTGATGGTAACGTTCGTTTGAATAGGAGCCGTCACCTCGATGCAAATAAAACGGCGGCTACCGCTAGGATCGGTAAGCAAATCTTTCTGATTGCTGGTACCGATAAAAGAAGCATAACGCCTCATTTCCCGAATCGTATTACCGTATGGTTTGCGCAGATTCGCCACAGGCTTCTGCAACAAATGCTTCAAGAACCCCTGCTGACTGACATTAATCTGATCGAACTCATCAATATTTATCAGAAAAAAACGTCCCAAATAGCGTTCCGCCTCCTGTTTACTTTTAAAATCAATACTGTCCGTATAGCCGAAACGCAACTCCGGCGGCAGAATAATGCGACAGAATGTAGACTTACGATACCCCTGCGAACCAACCAGCAAAGGCGAAGTATTATTACCATGCTGCCGATCGACTCCCCTCCAATGCGCCACCATACTAAGAAACCAGCGGTAAAATAATTCCTGCCAATGCGGATTATCACAAGGCACCAGACCAGCCAATGCACGGATACGATCCTTCCCGTCCCAGCGACCTGTCTCATAAAGATATTCCTCCACAGGATTATACAAAGGAACACATTCCGAATTCAGAAAACGATCCACATCACGGTCCCACGCACTGATGCCTTCCTTCAAAGCATTGATCGCAATACTGTTGCGCACCCGTTTATCCACCGGCTTAAAGCAAAAGTGAACAGAATCGCGTTGCCGATATTCCAAATCGTCCTGCACCGTATTGTAACGGAATTCATACCGACGTTTCATAAACTCTTCCAACAGAAAAGCCGTCTCCTGCTCTTTATTGATACTGCTTTTCTTGCCGAATCCCTTACACTCCTGATAAAGATTATGCAGTATCGAACGGATCACCTGCTCTTCTTCCTCGCGATAATAATGAATCATCGTCTGTCGTATCGCTTCCTCTTCGGGAAGCCCCGCTTTGAAACAATGCTCGGCAAGGCGAACCAATAAAGGCTGCAAGTCGTCCCCACGTTTCCAATCCTCCATTTCCTGAAGTGCCCTGTTCAAGGCCGCTTCATAAATCTTCGTGAATGTTTGCGCCGACTCATATCCCGGCTGCAACCGTAATAACGGATTTTTCTCTCCCAGTTTCCGCTGACGGAAAGTCTCTTCTCCCGGCATCATAAGCGGTTGTTCCAAGCAGAACGGCACCGCATCCGGATTATAATAAGGAGATTCGTCCAGCGTCATACGGCATCTCTGTGCCAAAACCGGTTCTTTCAAGTCAATATCGAAAGGCAACATCGGCTGATAACATTTCACAGCCAGCCAATAAGCATGAACATGAAATAATTCCGCCTCCGCTTCCTTGGTCGGCAATCCTCCGTCATCCGGCAAAGCGAAGCGCACCCATATCTTCACACTACGCCCGCTCGAACCACCAAAAGTAGCAAAAGTCTGTGGCAAAAGCGCCGCTTGTCGCTTCACAAATTCCACTTCCGAGCCGCTCGCCAGCCTACTCACTTCCAACTGTACCAATCCGTTATACCGCTTCATCTTCCGTTCGCCCTCTTTGGTACGGGTATATTCCACAGCAGAATAGATGTATGGCAATTTATCAATATGTTCGTATCGGGCATACGTACCTTCCAGCAATGGTATGATTCCCCGCAAAGCCGTGATATGCCCCGCCTTTGTTTCCGTTTTCATCTTGTCGAATAATGTGCCTGCCTCACAAACGCTAAGAGTCTCTTTTCCGCTCCCGTTGTCTTGTCTGATTAAAGTAATTTTCATCCTATTTTTGTCTATTTTTTCTACAATTACATCTACCTATTTAATTCCTGTAAAGATACGCTTTTATCTTCCGGTAAACAAGCATTTTATCCGATAAATACCTGCATATTATTTGCATTTGCCTTATTATTTATGTATCTTTGCTTAGTAGTTGTCAAGGGCTCACCCGTGTGAACAAACAGGCTATCAATTGTAAATAAAAACGTCTACAGACGTAAACAGCCTTGTTCACATGGGTGAGCCCTTGCAAAGCATTAGAGCTTAACAAAAGAAACATTAAGCATTAATGTATTACTATCTAAGAGAATACATAACAAGAACAGTTCATTTAAAACAAATATAGAGCTATGGCAATATTATTCGATTGGTATGAAGACCCGAAGCCTTCAAACAAACAGCAGGGAGAAAACGGAAACACCCTGCATCCGCGCATCAAATACAACGGTTCCACAGGGACCGACGTACTGCGCCGACGTATTCAAGAACGTTGTTCACTGACAGAAACAGACGTCACAGCCGTACTTGATGCGCTTTCGCACATCATGGGACAGGAATTGGCGGAAGGACGCCAAGTTCATCTGGACGGCATCGGTTATTTCCATCCCTGCCTGACAACCACGGAACCTGTAACGGTAGACACAAAACGGAAAGTGACCAAAGTGAAGCTAAAGGCCATTCAGTTTCGTGCCGACCAGACATTGAAAAACGAGTTCGGTGTGCTTAAAGTGAAAAGCCTCAAAGGAGGACTGGATTTCACCCAACTGACAAACGAAGAAATTGACCTGCAACTGACTCAGTACTTCCGTACTCATCCATTTATGCGAAGACATGACTTCCAATATCTTTGCGGAATGGCAAGAAGTACAGCCATGCGACATATCCGACGTCTGCGCGACGAGGGTAAATTGAAAAATATGGGTGGAGCCATGCAGCCGATTTATGTGCCGGGAAGTGGATATTATGGTAAGAATAAAGAAGTTAGTGTGAAAACGGAATAAGATTGGTCAACTCAAATCAGGACGAGACAGAGTGAGAGTAAAAAGTTACCCTCACCTACTCTCACCTTTACCCTCACACCTGTAACCCCGATGAATAAATGGATTGAGCACAAAGGGTGAGGGTGTGAGGGTAAAACGTCACCAACATTTATTTGAAAACATTCTTAATGCGAGCAACTATTATACAAGAGCACCTCCATACCGTTCCGTATTTTACCGAGGAATCTTAACCATTTCAACCGGCTGCTCCTGTATCTTATCCAACGGATGTGATTGATATTTTACCTTTGAGAAATCAATAGCCTTCAAATCGATGCAACGTATCGAATTGTTATAGGCCGTTTTATAATAAACCTTCCGGTTCGTGAGGTCGATAGCCGAGGTCCATTGCGTAGCACTGGGAATATCCGGAATATCACCCTGCGAATGTTCTATACCAATAGGAATATCAAAATTATTAAGCAAGTGGAAACATTGCTGCACGGTATCAAAGCCTGTAGCTCGTTGCGGAGCTGTCCCCCTATAAAAAGCAGCACGTACAAACCGCGAAGGAGGCGTGGCATCACCCGGAATACCGAGAAAACCGGAGTTGCCACCAGTAGGTTGCAATGTAATACCACTCAATTTTTGCATGGAAGCGTCACCCGGATGAAGATTGACGTAGTTGTTCAAATTAGTGAGTTGCCATTCAAAACCGGGGGCATTCGTCAACACTCCTACTGTATTCTCATAAAAATGCGGTACGCCACCTACAATTTCCAATACAACCTGACGCCCCGACGGTTCACCGATACGCCAATGTACTACCGCTGTCTTTTCCAGTCCTACAACACGTACAGAAGAAAGGGCTGCCTTCACCTCGTCAATAGTGGAAAACTGCGACAACAGCCACTCCGTCACTTGAAGGTCTGCCAGTGTCCGCTGGTTCTGTGCAGCATCATACGTTTCATATCCCCCATAATGAGGAAAGAAAAATAGTCCAGCCGAAAGTCCTGCCTCATTGATTCCTTCGGCAATAAACTCTTTTTGTACAACAGCCAGACCGACCACTCCATATTTTGCCGTAAACGTTAGTCCATTGACACCCGTAGGAGTGAATGACGTGAGCTGTTGACCACGTGGAATAATCACATACTCGCTTTGCAACACACCGCGCGCCCATTCAATCGTACGGGCCTGCACATAACTGCCGTCACGGGATGTCAGCGAGATTCCCGTACAAGCTACAGCCTGAAAAGTGCTGCCACATACGGCAGCAATCCCTAGCAATAAGTTCTTTGTCATCTTCATCATTATTTATATATTTATTTGCTAAAAACTCAATACTGTATAAAGACAACAAAATATGGGTTATTTTAGTTTGCAGACACCTCTCTCAAGAAAACTATTGTTTTTTGTTCGTCCCGTACTTTGCGGAACAATATACGTAGTTTGCTTCAATATGCAATCTCTTTTTTTTGGTTAAGCACCGGGAACATACGGATGAGTGAACCAGAAGCACGACCCTTCCCCCTCACGGGATTCGACTCCAATCTTTCCGCCCATCCTATTGACCAGGCTTTGACAGATGGATAATCCCAATCCGGCACCTTGTACAAATGAGTCTAATTTTACAAAACGATTAAATATTTCATGTTTTTGTTCATCGGGAATCCCTTTGCCCGTATCCGTTACACAAAAACGCACCTGACTCTCATCTTCCAATGAATAGGAAAGTGTGATTGAGCCTTTAGTCGTAAACTTCAAGGCATTAGTCAGAAAATTAGAGAGTACTTGCATGATTCGGTTTTTATCAGCATCAATCACAATCTGCGGTGAATTTTCATCAAACCGCAGTTCGACCGCAGTGTCACGTTTTTTGTGTGAGAAGGTAGCAATCACTTCCCGGCAAAGTTGTGGTACATCCACCCGTCCCATAACAAGATCTATCATACCGGCTTCGATTTTGGAGATGTCCAGAATGTCGGAAATAAGGTTGAGCAACAGCTCATTGTTCTCCTGCACTAAAGACATATATACATGACGCAGCTCCGCCTCATCGGTTTCGGCAAGCAGACTGGAAAAACCGACGATGGCATTCAAAGGAGTACGTATTTCATGGCTCATATTGGCAAGGAATGCTGATTTGAGCCTGTCCGATTCTTCCGCTTTTTCTTTAGCTTGAATCAGCTCTAGTTCCACCTGTTTGCGGGTGGTGATATCGGTAGCCAGTTCCATGATTGCCCAACGTCCGTCGAGCCATTTTATTGCCATGCTCTGGATGGTATACCAACGTTTGGTGACCGGATTGTAGTCTTCCCAAAAATGAACGCCTGTAAACTTACGGTTGGCATCGAGCAACTTCGGCTTCGGGCAGTGTTTACACCCATTTTCCAGACCTGCATTCAACATTCTCCAACATTCCGCATTTTCCGGAACTTCTCCTGCTTCTTCCCTGAAAGGCTTATTGGCAAAAATCACTTTCAACGTATCGTAATCACTCACAAAAATATTGGCATTGATATTGTCCAATACCTTTTGCATGGTTCGCTGCGACTGTTGCAGCGATGTTTCAACTTGCCAGCGTTTAGTAGCAGTAGATACAATTTGCGATATCTGGCTCATCAGTTCCACATCTTTTTCATCCCATTGTTTGTTCCAGCAAAAGTTGAACGAAAGAAAGCCGAAATGTACTCCCAATTGTGACAGGGGAAAAACAGCAATGGCTTTTACGCCTTGCACTTCGAGCATTTGAGTAATAAAGGGATCAAGCGAATAAATATCGGACGTACAAATGATATGGTTTTCTTCCAGCATGTCGAACCAGGGTTTTCCCGCTTCAATGGTCATACTCCGCAAGTAATCGATAGCGGGTTCTATACCGTCGTTGCACTATTCGTTGGTGCAGCCATACGTAACTCCGTCGAGGTGGTTTTCCCATGTCGCCAAACGGTCGACACCAGTATAACGGCCAATTTCGGCCAGTGCCATATTCATAGCAGTAGGTATATCCGGTTCCAATTGCAAAATTTGCAGTACCTTGATAAATAATGCCTGCCGTCGGTTGGTTGCTTCGAGATTCTCCTGAATAGCGATCAAGTCTTTAGATTTCTCTTCAACCATCTGTTCGAGGCTGGTACGGTACTGTTCCAGTTCCATACCGCCCCCTTGAGGTTCAGAATCAGTGGATTTCATGTTTAATAGATAACAGTAAATAGAATTTTAGTTTAGTTTCGAATCCGGACGAGATGCGTCCCACATTCTGCAAATATATACATTTATTTTAGAAACCAAACTTTTTCCCATCAAAACGACTTCTTATAAATGCCTAATAATCGCAGAATTACGAAAGCATATATTACATAATCGACCTCGTCAATTCCAAACTTCCTCAATATTATACCGGATGGAATCTTTTCAACAATATATGACTTACACTGAAAAAGTCCTTATTACACTTTTCCATCTATTAAAACTAAATCCTATTCGTCTGATTATATCAGTTTCAACCCTACGATTGAAATAATCAGAGTCGTCATAAAAAACAAACGACCCAAAGTTGCCGGTTCATGAAAGAACAGGATACCGATCAATACAGTCCCCACCGCTCCTATCCCCGTCCAAACAGGATATGCAGTGCCGATAGGCAATGTTTGCGCAGCCTTTGCCAGTAGGAACATGCTTAAGGTTACAGAGATTACAAATCCCGCTCCCCACAAATAAAAATCGGTGCCTGTCGCTCCTTTAATCTTGCCTAGACAAAAGGTAAAACCAACCTCAAACAGTCCGGCAATAATCAATATAATCCAATTCATATCATTCTATTTTAATATTAGACTGCAAAATTAACAAGATGCCCGGAGCTTTCACTTTACATTTGATAAGAAACGACGGTGTAAGAGTATCATCAACTCTTCTTTTCCTAATATAACTTTTTGTATTTTTGCAGAATAATGATTCAATGCGATATGGATATACACGAGATTATAAACAGGATATATCGGATGCCGGAGGCTTCAGCGGATAAGGTGGTCAAACATCTGTCAAAAATCACATATCCCAAAGGTTATCATATATTGGAGGCTGGCAAGACTGAAACGAATATCTTTTTCATCGAGAAAGGGATTGCTAGAGCTTACATTCCCGTAGACGGAAAAGAGGTAACGTTCTGGATTGGGAAAGAAGGGTCAACCATTGTCTCATTGAAAAGCTATGTAAATAATCAACAAGGGTATGAGTCAATGGAACTGATGGAAAACTCGGTGTTGTATCTATTAAAGCGCAAAGACTTACACGAATTATTCAAGGAAGATATCCATATTGCCAACTGGGGGCGCAAGTTTGCCGAATCAGAGTTCCTGCAAACAGAGGAAAGACTTATTTCTCTCTTATTCACCACCGCGTCCGAACGGTATATGAAACTGATACAAAATAATCCGGAGCTATTACAGAGAATACCATTGGAGTGTCTTGCTTCTTATCTGGGAATAACTCCGGTAAGTTTAAGCCGGATAAGGGCGAAATTGAAACGGGTACTTTGAGATAGAAACATGTTTTTCAAAAGCAAACAGAAAGTAATATATTTGTGTTTTGAATGAATCAAAAGAGAGAAGTCATGAATATCGAAGATTATAGAGAATATTGCCTGTCAGTCAAAGGAGCAACAGAATGTATGCCGTTTGATGAACATACTTTGGTTTTCAAGGTTATGGATAAAATGTTCACTTTTGCTACATTACGTCCTAAAAACGGAAGATTCTGGGCGGATATGAAATGTAATCCTGATAAATCAGAAGAGCTCATAGAACAATACGAAGACATTTTTTGGGGACCTTTTTCGGATAAGAAACATTGGATAACCGTTTACTTGGAAGGAGATGTTCCCGATAAACTCATAAAGGAGTTGATTAGCCACTCGGTAGAAGAAGTTATAAAGAAGTTACCCAAGAAAAAACAAGAGGAATACAAGAACATGATTTAGGATTCGAAAAATAGACATATCCGGCACTACTATTATTGCTAAAAGTAGAGCCGGATAAAATCACTATACACCCCAAAACGCACACACGGATAAAATCATCGTATATTTAAAAACGTATGTCCCAGGAACACTTGCATTCTTCATTCCGGCAATCATGAATCTGGAGAAAAAATAAATGACTAATTTTATTAACTAATGCTTTTTTAGAAGCATTTTTTTAGGTTATTTTGCGGAACAAATATCACGAACTCGTCAAATTATGGATTGGATTGGCCTTGATTTAACATTCCCTATCACCGACCCTACATGGATATTTCTCCTTGTACTCTTGATTATATTGTTTGCTCCGATATTATTGAATAAACTGCGCATCCCTCATATTATCGGTATGATCCTGGCAGGACTGGCTATTGGCGAACATGGATTTAATATCCTGGCACGAGACAGCAGCTTTCAGTTATTCGGGAAAGTCGGACTCTATTACATCATGTTCTTGGCTGGTCTGGAAATGAATATGGGAGATTTCAAAGAGACGCGAAACAAAGCATTGGTACTGGGATTACTGGCTTTTATCGTTCCTATCGGGATTGGATTCATGGCAAATGTATCTTATCTGAAATATGGTGTAATCACCTCTGTATTATTAGCCAGCATGTATGCCTCCCATACGCTCGTGGCCTACCCCATCGTCACCCGCTTCGGCATATCACGCCATCGTAGCGTAAGTATTGCCGTAGGAGGAACGGCCGTAACGGATACACTCACGCTGCTGGTACTGGCTGTTATAGGCGGATTGTTCAAAGGAGAAACCGGAGGATTGTTTTGGATTTGGCTGGTGGTAAAAGTAATCTTTCTAGGGGCACTAATTATTTATTTCTTTCCGCGCATCGGTCGTTGGTTCTTTCACCGGTACAATGACAACGTGATGCAATTTATTTTCGTGCTTGCGATGGTCTTTTTAGGAGCAGGGTTGATGGAGCTTGTTGGTATGGAAGGTATCTTGGGAGCTTTCCTCGCAGGATTGGTACTTAACCGGCTCATCCCCCACGTCTCTCCATTGATGGATCATTTAGAGTTCGTTGGTAATGCACTTTTTATTCCTTATTTCCTTATCGGAGTGGGAATGTTAATCAACTTACGTGTTATTTTCGGAGAGGGGGATGCCTTAAAAGTTGCCGCCGTGATGATAACCATGGCGCTGACAGGCAAATGGATTGCTTGCTGGCTCACTCAAAAGATATATAAGATGTCTGTTCTTGAACGAAATCTAATGTATGGTTTGAGTAATGCACAGGCGGCAGCCACATTGGCGGCTGTATTAGTTGGATACAACATTATTCTGCCCACCGGCGAACGGTTATTGAATGATGATGTACTAAACGGAACAGTCTTGCTTATCTTGGTTACTTGCGTAGTGAGTTCACTGATTACCGAACGGGCAGCCAGAAAAATGGCGATGGATGATTCACAACCTGAAAATGAATCGTCGAAAGAAACAGAGAAGATTTTAATATCCATAGCCAACCCGGACACTATCGAGGACATGGTGAATCTTTCTCTAGTCATACGTGACCCCAAATTGAAAGATAATCTCCTGGCATTAAATGTCATCAACGACGATAATAACTCTGATAATCTACGAATTCGAAGCAAACATTATCTGGAAAAAGCCGAAATGATAGCAACGGAAGCAAATGTACCACTCAAAAAGGTCACCCGGTATGATTTGAATATAGCTTCCGGTATTATCCATTCAGTCAAGGAGAATGAGATTACGAGTATTATCACCGGCCTGCACCGCAAGAAAAACATCACAGATTCATACTTTGGAATACTTGCCGAACACTTATTGAACGGATTAAACTGTGAAATAATTATCTCTAAATTTCTGATACCGGTCCATACAATCAAACGGATTGTCGTTGCCGTCCCTCCTAAAGCCGAATATGAATCCGGTTTTCCTCATTGGATGGAGCACTTTTGTCGCATGGGGAGCACTCTTGGATGCCGCGTACACTTCTTTGCCAATGAAAAGACTACCATCCGCCTACAAGCGTGGATAAAGAAAAGGCATAAACAGACGCTTACCGATTTCTCTCTCTTAGAAGACTGGAATGACCTGCTGGTATTGACAGGACAGGTAAGTTACGATCATTTATTGGTTATTATCAGTGCACGACCAGGAACTCTTTCGTATGACAGTTCTTTTGAGAAGTTACCGAGACAGCTCGTGAAATATTTCTCCAACAATAGCTTTATCGTGCTGTATCCCAATCAGTCGGGAGAGCCATTGGATACGTCTTTCTTCTCTAAGCTATATACTGATACCGAAACCCGACATTACGAAAAGGTCGGTAAATGGTTTTACAGGTGGTTTAAGAAAGAGGGATAAAATTAGAATTGAAAAGTTCCGTTTAATTTATAAATATCGACACATTTATCTATATTTGTACCATTAGCAATTTTGCTATAAACACCTAAAGGAAAAGAATGGTATGTCAAACGTCGATTTTTCCAAAATAACAGAAGGAATCTATCATGTGATAGAAACTGAAGAGAAAATACTAACCGGGCTACAAAATGATACGATCACGTTGAAACGTAATAAACAAAATCGTACCATCAAACAGATTCTCGGACATTTGATTGATTCGGCATCAAACAATCACCAACGCATGGTCAGATTGCAATACAGTAAAGATTTGCTTTTCTTTCCCGATTACCGTCAGGATAATGATCTGTGGATAGCATTACAAGATTACCAAAATGAAGACTGGAATAACCTGATTCAACTATGGAAGTTTTTTAACCTGCATATCATTCAGGTTATAAAATCTGTAGATCAGACAAAACTGGATAGCTACTGGTGTGATTTTGAAGGAACAAAGGTTACGCTACAAGACATGATAGAAGGTTATCTAAGTCATTTACACCTGCATATTCATGAAATCCATGAATTAATGAATGCCTAAAAAGGATAGCGGTTGCAGTTCTTTTATGTTCTATAAATATTAAGATGTACCCACATGGCAACTTACACTCATTTCGCAAAACAACCCGATGTACTGAAACATCTGATACTCTGTGAAGTTCTTAGAAATGAAGCCCCACAAGTATATGTAGAAACCAATTCCGCATGTGCCATCTACTCCATGACGCAAACTCCGGAGCAGCAATATGGTATCTATCATTTCCTGGAGAAAGCAGATGATGACAAATCTCTAAAAGATTCCATATATTACCAACTGGAAAGTACAGAAATGGCAAAAGGAAATTATCTGGGTTCTCCTGCCCTGGCAATGAATGTATTAGGAAAGCAAGCAAAAAGGTTCGTATTCTTCGATTTAGAAAAGAGTGCGCTGGAGAATGTAGACATTTATGCCAAACAAATTGGATTAAGTACATCCGTAGAAATACATCATACCGACTCCCTGAAAGGCACAATAGAACTGTTGCCTTCACTTCCCGCATCCTCTTTCATCCATATCGATCCTTACGAAATAGACAAGAAAGGAGATTCAGGAGTAACCTATCTCGATATCCTGATACAGGCTACTCAATTAGGCATGAAGTGTTTATTATGGTATGGATTCATGACCGGAGATGATAAAGCATCTTTGGACAACTATATTGTATCCAGTCTGGAAAAGGCAGGTATCAAGGATTACATAGGTGTAGAGCTTACCATGAATTCAATAAAAAAAGATAGTATATTGTGTAATCCCGGCATTCTGGGAAGCGGTATTCTGGCTACAAATGTATCACAAACTTCCAAAGATATCATTCTCGATTACAGTAACAAACTGGTTGATATATACAAAGATGCTAAATACAAAGATTATGATGGAAGTTTATATATTCAGCATCTTTGATATCCACTTATTAATTTAACTACCTAGAACATTACTCTACAAACAGAGCGTCAGAAAGCCGGAGCTTTTAAAATCAGTTTCCGGCCTTTTGGCTATAAATTAACTTATTTCTTTGGCTGATTGTCCACAAGCCATCTATTAGCCGTACATTTTTCGTATCGTCATCTTCCACGTTCCATGCATAACCTCCTGAAGGCAGGCCACGTCTGTCCAATATTTCATTGGGCTGATTATTGGAAAAGAAAAGTTCCAGTTGCGTAGAGTCAGGACTAAACACAATAAAGGCAGAAGCATTGCTATCGTCCACCGCTTCCGTGCGGATTCCTTTCTCAAACAAGCGGATACAGTCTTTTTGCACTTCACACCATACATATCCGGCAGAACCGATACAGCCATGTTCATCCCGATCACCTCCCACAATCAGAGATTGCGGATACTGAACTAATTTAGAAGCCGGCATTCCCGGTGTATATTTTCCGGTATAGAACACTTCCAGCGTATCATTCAGAAGCAAACCGTTGACTTCATCTTTATTTGCATCCATCGTACTGAACGAAAGGGTATCATTCTTATCAGTAACAATCGTTACCGTATTCATGGTTGCATCACTAACGATTCCTTTTGAGCTTGCCACTTTTGACGAGCAACCTGCCATGAGGCAGAGCGTACCTACTGCTAATAATATTGTTTTCATTTTCTTTAATTGGGGCCTTGTTTTTAAATTAATGCAAAGATAAAGGTTATACTGCCAATATTTCGCTTTTACAAAATAAATTAATTTCCGGGCAGATTGTTCACCAGCTACACACAAAATGCCTATATTGGACAACGATCTATTAGAAAATCAGCCTACCTTTGTGATATGGATAATCAAAAGTAAATACAGAATACCATGAAAGAAACTTTGCAGATTCCCACTCCCGAAGCACTGGAAGCCTTGATAGGTAAGGAACTTTATGATATATGGACTTCACTTTGCCAGCTTATCGAGCAAAAGTACAATATGGAACAACTATGGAACCATGGAGGAAAAAAATGGACATACGAATATAAATATCGCAAAGGCGGAAAAACGCTGTGTGCCCTATACGCCAAAGAACAAACGATTGGCTTCTTGGTCATTTTAGGTAAAGATGAGTGTGCCAAATTTGAATCTCTGCGGGAGGTCTTTTCCAATGAGACTCAAAAGATATACAATGAGACGACTACTTTCCACGATGGGAAGTGGCTTATGTTCGAATTGAAAGACACTTATTTATTTAATGATATGGAGCGACTGCTATCCATCAAACGAAAACCCAACCGATGATTGAATCAGATATAAATAAAAGGTATTGTCAAAGTTGCGGGATGCCTCTCCGCTTTGATATAGAGAAATATCTGGGTACTAACTCCAACGGTTCCCGAAGTGACGAATATTGCTACTACTGTCTGAAAGACGGAAAATATATCGTCGACATTCCGATGTCGGAAATGATTAATATCTGGATAAAATACACTGATAAGTACAATGAATATGCAGATACCGCTTATTCGCCGGAGGAACTTAGGCGAATACTCAACGAACGGCTCCCCAAACTGAACCGATGGAAACAGAAGTTGGAAACCAGTAATATCCATCACCAAAAGATTCAGGATATAGTCGTTTACATCAACAATCATTTATTCGATAGTTTAGATGCAGATATACTTAGTACGATAAGCGGACTTTCCAAATATCACTTCAGAAGAGTGTTTCAAACCGTTGCCGGAGAAAATATCGGAAGCTACATACAACGTTTGCGCCTCGAACATATAGCACATCTGTTAGTATCCACCGACTTTACATTAAATCAGATTGCGGAGCAGACAAACTATCAGACTAAATTTAGTCTGGCAAAAGCTTTCAAAAAACATTTTGGAGTGTCAACCTCTCAATACAGGGAGAAATATAAGCCGATGTATGACGAACAGCATGCGGTTATCACTCCTGAAATCCGGTCGATTCTGCCGATGAAAGTATTTTGTATCGAGGTAGGTGAAAAGTATAAGGATGAACTCCGATACAAGTTGATATGGGACAGGCTCACCAACTATGCGAAGCAGCGCAATGAAGAAAAGTCGAATGATAAGTTTGTCAGCCTTAGTATGGACGACCCGGCCATCACCCCAATAGATAAATGTCGCTTCTATCTCGGGGTCATAATCGATAACAAAGAAAATGATTCCCAGCCGGGAGTAATGGAAGTTCCCGGTGGTCGTTACGCTGTATTCAGGCATATCGGCGACTACTCTTTATTGCATAAATTCTACCGGACTATTTATGAAGAGTGGTTCCCGGAAAGTAAATATCGCCCTCAAAGCACCTTTAGCTTTGAAATGTATATGAACCGCCCTGCCTCCACCCTTAGAACAGAACTAATTACCGACATCTATATTCCGGTCATCAAGAAATAATTAATTATCAACCCTCTAAAAACAATGTATTATGGGAAAAATTTCAGAAATCATGCTATTGAAGCAACCGGAACAATCCGCTTTGGCTGTTGAAGTACAAACAGATATGAACGGAATGTCGGAAGCTATCGGGAAGAACTTTGTAAAAATAGACTCTTTATTTAAGAAGCAAGGCGAAGTCACTACCGATATCCCCTACGTTGAATATCCTGACTTTGAAAGTCTGACGGAACACAATATCAAAATGATTATTGGTCTAAAGTCATCCAAAGAATTACAAGGTGAAGGGGATATACGATCTATAACGATACCGGAAAGAAAAATAGTTTCCTGTTTGCATAGAGGAACTTACAGTGAATTGGCTGTCCTGTACAACGAGATGATGGAATGGATAAAAACCAACGGTTACAAACCTTCGGGAACATCCATTGAATATTATTACAGCAATCCCAATGTACCCGAAGAAAAACAGGTGACGAGAATAGAAATGCCACTATTATAAATGTTTACTTCATCTAGTTATTTCTTTCTTCCTATCAATAACCATCGAAAACACAGCCTTACGCTCAATCTCCGGGAAAGGAAGAAGCAGACTTAAAAAAAACTGCCAATGCTTTGTACATTGGCAGTTTCTAATCTGTACGCAAAATATTCCCCTATATTTTCCCCAGAATTTTGGGGAGCTGCCAAAAGAACAGTAAAGTACAGCAAATTGCCGCTGTCGCATCGGATATAGCTTCAGCTGCATATACACCGGTTACTCCCATATAATGTGGTAATATCAATGCTAATGGAATCAGTAGAATCACTTTACGTAACAAAGCAATAAAAATAGATATTTTTGCTTGTCCCAAGGCTACAAACATATTCTGACAGGCTCGCTGTAATCCAAAGATAGTCATACCGCCCAAGAAAACAGGCATTGTCCAGCGGACTGTTTCTATCAATTTTTCATCACTAGTAAAAGCAGATGCTACAATCGTAGGAAACAAGATCATAAGTAGCATTAATAACAGGTTAAATGAAAACATGGTTATCATCACAATACGAAAACAGTCTTTCACACGTTGTTTATCACCATGACCATAATTATAACTGATAATCGGAACAAATCCCAGCGCAAAACCGGTTAACGGAACACTTGCAAACTGCATCGCACTTTGCAAGATAGTTAATGCGCTGACATAAATATCTCCAAAATTTTTCAGACTACTATTCAATACAAAACCAACCAGGCTCTCCGTACTTGCCATTATAAATGGAGATATTCCCAAAGCTAACATGGCGAATACAATCTTCCGGCTCAACCGCATATTGCGCTTTTCCAAAGGTAAGGAAGCACGACGGGAAAAGAGAAAACTCAATACCCACGCCGCACTACATGCTTGAGACAATACGGTAGCCAAAGCAGCTCCTTTCACTCCCATATCAAACCAGAAAATGAAAATAGGATCAAGAATAATATTCAATAAGGCACCGATCAAGACGGAGTACATGGCAATAGCCGGCCGTCCCTGTGCATTAATAAAGCTATTCAATCCTGTAGATATTTCAACGAAAACAGTTCCTAATAAATAGATGGAAAGATAATCAACCGCATATTCCAACGTATTTTCCGAAGCACCCGTAAAAAGCAAAATCGGTTCCATAAAGGTATATGCGATGAACGAAGTGAACAAGGTGAATAGTATTAATAAGACAAAACCATTCCCCAAAATTTTTCCGGCACGCAGACGGTCGCCTTGTCCCAGTGCCATGGCTGCCAATGGCGCGCCCCCTCCTCCTACAATCGCCGAGAAAGAAGAAATCAGTATAACAAGAGAAGTCGTCACTCCTACCCCAGCCAACGCATCAGTACCAATACCCGGAATATGTCCGATATAAATACGGTCGACCATGCTATACAGCAAATTGACGAATTGGGCTATTACTGCGGGAAGCGCCATTTTAAAAACGAGCGGCAACATACGCTCTGTACCTAGCCGTGCTTCATACTTATTTATCATTCCAAACTTCTTTTTCTAAAATCAGCTGCAAAGTTATAAGAAAAACAGGCTCCCGATTTAAAACCGTTGGATAAAATAAATAGAATAGATACCTTTTATCCACCCGGGATAACTAATCGTACCTGCCAGATAATCATTCAGTTCATCATACAGCTTTTCCAATTCATTTATATCAGCAGAAGTTCCGGGTTCTATTATAAATTTCATATATGCATTGTTTATCTTTTCATCAATTCTTCTATCTTTCCACCTATAATATAAGGTATACATTCGGAGATCTTTTCGACGCTCCAATCCCACCATTGCAATTCTTGCAATCGGGCAATCGTTTGCTCATCAAAACGTTTCCTAATCTCCCTGGCTGGCGTTCCGCCTACTATTGTATAAGGAGGAACATCTTTAGTAACCACTGCCCGCGACGCAATGACTGCTCCATTCCCGATGTGTACTCCTGCCATGATAACAGCTTCATATCCAATCCATACATCATTACCTATTACTATATCCCCTTTATTATCCCAGGCAGAAGTAACATCCCCCTTATCTAAATTCCATTCCTCAAAAAAGATAGGAAACGTATAATTGGATAAAGAATTCAATGTGTGGTTTGCACTATTGAAAAGAAACTTAGCTCCACAGGCTATGGAGCAGAATTTTCCTATTATCAAGCGGTCTTTATTAATCGGATAATGATATAAGACATTGTTTTTCTCAAAAAGAACTGGATCATTTACAAAGTCATTGTATATTGTATAATCACCTACGATAATAGCAGGATTCTTAATCACCATATTCAGATAAATAGTCTGAAAATCATTAGAACGAGGATATATGTTCGAATTCATTGTAATGGCTTCTTTTATATAGTTTATTGAATAGAATAAAAAAAATAACTTGTGACTTACGTTAAATCACAAACAGTTGTAGCAGCAGAACTCTCTATTGTTACAATCCATATGGGCGAAGCTATTTACAAAGTTGCCATTTCATTGTGTTAGGAGAACAGGATTTATATTACATAGCAAATATACAAGATAAATTTCAGACTATCACACAAAGGACTAAATATGTATCCCATATTGATGCTTCACTTCCGCCATCACAAATGTACTTTCCAGTGATCCCAAGCTGTCAATCGTTCCCAATACATTCAGAATAAACTCCTGATAGTATTTCATGTTGGGAGCATGAATCTTCAACAGATAATCATAACTTCCCGATATGTTATAACATTCGGTTACTTCAGGAATATCCTGTATGATCCGTGTAAACTCTGCCGCTATATCCCTGTTCAGGCGTCTAAGCTTCACACTGCAGAACACGACAAATCCCTGATTCAGTTTTTCCGCATCCAATACGGCAATATACTTCTTTATATAACCTCCATTCTCCAACCGTTTAAGACGTTCAAAAACAGGAGTTGAAGAAAGACTCACTCGCGCAGCCAACTCTTTCGTTGTCAATCGGGCATTCTCTTGCAAAGTACGGAGTATTTGCAAATCTACTTTATCCAGTTTATCAAAAGTATCCATAAGAAAAATATTCTTCTAAAAGGTAATTTCCAAGAATAACGCAGTTGTATTATTCCATATAACGGCACAAAAATAGCATTATTTTCTACATTTCAGCCATATCTTGTTCGATATATCTTCATCTCATAACTTTGCAAGAAAATAAAGAAAGAATATAAACTTTAAAAATATACGATTATGGCAACAAAGAAATTACACTTCGAGACTTTACAGGTTCATGTAGGACAAGAACAAGCAGACCCGGCAACAGATGCCCGCGCAGTACCTATTTACCAGACCACCTCTTATGTATTTCACAACTCCGCCCATGCAGCCGCACGTTTTGGTCTGCAGGACCCAGGAAACATCTACGGCCGTCTGACCAACTCCACTCAAGGAGTCTTTGAACAACGCGTTGCCGCCCTTGAAGGAGGAGTAGCAGGGCTGGCAGTCGCTTCGGGTGCCGCTGCCATCACTTATGCTTTTGAGAATATCACTCGTGCAGGCGATCATATTGTAGCATCCAAAACTATTTACGGAGGAAGCTACAACCTACTGGCTCATACCTTGCCCAGCTATGGCATCACAACAACATTCGTTGATCCAAGCGATTTGTCGAACTTTGAAAAAGCTATTCAGGAAAATACGAAAGCTGTATTTATCGAAACCCTCGGAAATCCGAACTCAAATATCATTGATATAGAAACAGTAGCAGAAATAGCCCACCGCCACAAAATACCTTTGATTATTGACAACACATTCGGAACTCCGTATTTAATCCGCCCCATCGAACACGGAGCAGATATCGTAGTACATTCCGCAACAAAGTTCATTGGCGGACACGGTTCCTCATTGGGAGGGGTCATTGTAGATTCAGGTAAATTCGACTGGGTAGCCTCCGGCAAATTCCCACAACTGACCGAACCCGATCCATGCTATCATGGCGTACGCTTCGTCGATGCAGCCGGTCCGGCTGCCTATGCAATCCGCATCCGTGCCATTTTGCTGCGCGACACAGGAGCTACCATCAGTCCATTCAACGCTTTTATCCTGTTACAAGGTCTGGAAACTCTTTCCTTACGTGTAGAGCGTCATGTAGAAAATGCATTGAAGGTAGTGAATTTCTTAAACAATCACCCGAAAGTGAAGAAAGTGAATCACCCGTCATTATCCAACCATCCTGACCATGCACTATATCAACGTTATTTCCCGAATGGCGCCGGTTCTATCTTCACTTTCGAGGTAAAAGGCGGACAAGACGAGGCACACCGTTTCATCGACAGCCTGGAGATTTTCTCCCTGCTTGCCAATGTGGCTGACGTGAAATCATTGGTGATCCACCCGGCGAGCACTACCCATTCACAACTCAATGCACAGGAGCTAGCCGAACAGGAAATTTATCCGGGCACCGTACGCCTATCCATCGGAACAGAACATATTGATGACCTGATTGCGGATTTGGATCAGGCACTTGCCAAAATCTAACATTCAATCATTGAACTTTCCATGACTGCGGAATGTTATATCTGTAATAACATTAAAAACATTGCAGTCATGGAAAAACATTTAATACACAGCAACGAACTGCATCTGATAGACGCAGAGAAAATCCATCAAGCCGTAGAAAAGATGGTGGAATCACTCGATTTAGCCGCGGGATCAACTACTAACTTCGATCTCTATCAGGTTGTAGAAAACTACTTTAAAGATCTCGAGAAAAGGAGAAAAATTAATCATGTACTGGGAATCAAAGAAGATAGATATGAACTAGCTGAAGATTTCGGCATAAAATAAAAGAAAGAAATTTATTCAATCACACCAGACAAGTTTTCCAAAAAATAAGGGAGTTTCACTTAATGTGAGACTCCCTCGTTTTTTGTAATAAT
The DNA here is from genome assembly GCF_015667765.1 of Bacteroides sp. 1001302B_160321_D4. Lineage (NCBI taxonomy): Bacteria > Pseudomonadati > Bacteroidota > Bacteroidia > Bacteroidales > Bacteroidaceae > Bacteroides > Bacteroides sp. 1001302B_160321_D4. The sequence continues at coordinate 42,780 of NZ_JADPLO010000004.1, forward strand.
CAGCGTAGAATAATTAATTTCCCTGATGTACTGTAAGTTGTGGGAAAGGGAAGTTGATACCTTTTTCATTGAAGGTTTCGTAAATCGCTTTATTTATATCGAAATAAACACCCCAGTAATCTCCGCTATTTACCCATACACGTGCCACTACATTCACACTGCTGGCGTCCAACGCATGAAGAGCCACAAAGGGAACCGGCTCATTCAGGATGCGTTTATCAGCAGCAAGAATCTCATAAACGATTTTCTGTACTTTCTCATAATCTTCTCCATAATCTATACCAATAATCCATTCTACACGGCGGGTTTCCTGATGACTGTAGTTGGTCACTATTCCACTGCTCAATGAACCATTGGGAATATAAATCAGTTTGTTGTCCGCGGTAGTAAGGATGGTATGGAATATCTGAATTTCTTTTACCGTGCCAGCTGAACCTTGCTGTGTTTCTATCCAATCGCCAACTTTATAAGGTCTGAACAAAAGAATAACCAATCCCCCGGCAAAGTTCTGCAGATTGCCGGATAAAGCCATACCGACAGCAACACCGGCAGAAGCCAATAAAGCTGCGAACGAAGTGGTTTCAACCCCTAGAGCGCCAACGACAGAAATGATTAACAGAATCGTCAACAGAATATTGACCAGACTTTTAACGAAAGTTTTGATACTTACATCCACTTTTCGTTTATCCATCAGGCGTCTGATAAACTTGTTGAGCAGCGAGATGAGGAAACGTCCGACGACAAAGACAAGGATCGCAATCAATATACGTTCTCCGGCACGAATACCGAAGTCTATCAGTTGTTGAGTAATCAGCGAAAGTTTATCTAAGCCGTCAGCATTGGCAATCGCCTCTTTTATTAATTCATCTGCAGCCACTTGCACAGAGTCCGCAGCTTGTGTTGCTTGCAATAATAGTAGCATAATTAAAATGTATATTAAATGAATAAATTGTTGTTTTGTTATTTCAACAATTTACAAAGTTATATTGTTTCTCGTAAATAAAAAAGTTTTTTAATAATCGAGATTATTATTCCTTTTATTTCCTACACTTTATTGCATACAACTTCATTTATATCAGTTATCATCTAAGATCTGATTTATTTTGTAAATCAAAAAACCATAATATTCCTTCATGTCCGGAGAAGCAGATGAAATACGGCTACTCAAAAGATTTCTTATTTTTAATAGCATATCCCAATAAACTGAGGCGTCTTGATGTGAGTTCACTGGTACTATATCCTGCGCCTGCCAACCCATTACGAAAGAATTAGCCTCATTAAAAATATCCATTTTAAAACTATCTCCCCGTAAAGCTTGCTGACGTCCGGCATTCTTAGCCGTACCTCCACCCATATTTTTCGATATATTCTTTACTAAATAATCAATAAAGGCATTTTGATACAGCATCTCCGTATTCGTCAGTACTCTGTTTTGCAACACTCCTTTCCAAACAATAGAATGAATATCATCCATATAGTTTTTTACAGAGTATTCTCCGTCGGATTTCTCCGAGCATAATGCCACATAACGGATTCTGTCGAATAATAACTGAAAAATGTATTTGCGTGTCTTATCTACGATCAAATCCTGTAATTCCAAACTGGATTTAACTTCAGCATTTGTCAGCCAGTCCAAATCCATCGACATTTTCACCAGATAATTCAATGCTTTCTGTTGCATTTCCTTAGATACCGGAAAGCTTATTCCTTCCTTTCCTTCATCCAGATAAAGTCCACCTATCCAGAATGATAATTCCATTGCTCTATTGGTAAATAGCTTTATCAAACTTGCATATAGTTCTGCACGCCGACTTATATCATAATCCTCTTTTGCATACCACTTCATAAAGTTTGCAATTGAAATTTTCAAATTTTGAATCTGATAATCTGCTGCTTTAAACGGATCATCACCGAGATCCCAATATAATGCAGTCGGATCATATAGGGCATAAAACTCCTGTCTTGGCCCATAATGATACTCATGAGCAGTATAAGCATCTTCTACCCATTTATTTAAAGTAACGAGTTCCTTCTCCGGCTTATCAGCAACAACAGGAGCATACAAATAACGAATTGGGAAATAGTCATACGGACCAATTCCCGGTTGCACTAACACAGCACCCTTTTCAACATCCTCCGGCTGGGCAATATAATTACACATTATGTTATCCATAACAGAAGCAGTCAATCCGTGCTGACGCGTAAATTCAGCACTTCGGAGCGAGTCTACCGGGTAATGATAAGAAGCCCCCATATTATCTGTAAGTCCCAAACAACGACCTACTTGCTGTGCAATACCGACTTTTAACAATTCTCCCATCTGCTTTTCCGAAAGTGTCAATGTTCTGGCCGTCGGATCAGAAGCCATAGTCTGCGTACAACGACCGCTATATAACAAAGAAAGAAAATTATGATGGATGTAAACTGAAGCATTCAGTATTTCGCCGGTACGAGGGTCTGTGTGCATAGAAGTCTGTGCCATATACATCCAATCCGGTGCATAACAAATAGAAGAATGACGGATGTTGGAAGAAGAAAAGTCTGTTCCTTTCGGCCATTCTTTAGCCTGAACAGCATTTAAATAGCCAATCTTCTCAAAACTTTTATTCCATTCTTCTACTCCTTCCTTGATATAAGGTTTCCAAGAATCCGGCATTAACGTATCGATATAAAATACTATCGGCTTTTTAGGTTCTACCTTTTCTCCCCTTTTAAACGCAGCTTTGTCCGAAGGCTCCAAACGCCAACGTTTTACTAAATGAGTGCTTTTCAAAGGAGACATCTCATCTACATACTGCTTACGGACTAGAAATGCCGTATTCACTTTTTGATTAGCATATCGGATATCCATCGGCGTTTCCGGAAGTAATACCAACATTCGTGCTGCAGTAACCGTCACCGGTACATTTCGTTGCATAGTAATTGTTCCGAAAGCAGTATAATCCACATCATATCCCAATACACAGGTTACCGAAATATTATCCGGATAACTATGAATATCCTTTAAAAAAGAACGTGAAGTGTCACATCTGAATTTCCGGGTTACCATTCCATACATTGAATTAGGTGCATAAGACGAAAAAGGATTCGAGTAATCCGAATGTTCCAAAAATAAAGGAGCCAGGTTAACCAGAACCGAAGAACTGTCTTTTGCAAAAGCTTCTATCTTAAAAGATTTATAGACACCTCCCGAAGCAGACTTCAACAAAGAAGATGCTACTCCTTCTTTTCCCGTTTCCTCACGCATTAAAGGTTGGTTAGTCATCATTCTTGCTTCCAACTTTTTGCCATTTCTCACAAAACGGAACATGACTTCCGGAGAAGTGAACTGCCCGACTACTCCTTCTCCATTGTCACTGATATTAATAATCGAAGAGGCTAAAAGCATTTCTTTCTCCAATAACCTGACTGGAAACTCTACCAGAACTTTATCTTTAGTCCGGTGCATGATCATTAACCCCGTCGAATCAGAAGCAACACAATCTTTTAAATGATTCTCATATCCTTTGATTTCCGTTTTTGCCGACTTCTCCTTTTTTTTACGTGCACAAGCATCCTGTACAGTAAAGAGCAACAATAGAGACAACAAAGAGAAATATATAATTTTCCTATTCATACACCTATTTTAAAGATTGAGATATTTTATAAACCAACAGACGATAATGAGTGCGATTCTCATCACTACCGGCAGACATTCGATTTTTAGCCAACCGCTCAATCTTCCGTAACATAGAATAATAATGATGTTCCATCGACTCTACAGGGATAGTAACAGAAACAGTATCTTCAAATCCCATAACTTCTTTAGGATCATTGAAATGATTCAATGGTCCATCATACAAATAAGTGGGAGCAACAATACCTTCAGGCAAAGGTATTCGTTCATCCGTCAACATTCTCCCTGATGTTCCGGCAGCACTTCCTTTCTTGACTGTTTTGATTCCATTCATTAAATAGGATACGAACTTTAGCTGCATATTTTTCTCAGAAGCCGAAAGTACATTTTTTTTATCCGGGACCATAAACATATAATAGTATAGATCATCCATATAATCCAGCTGCGTATAAGGATTCTGCTCCATCTTATCCCCACAAATTGCCACCGAAGGGAAACGTTTTAGCACATAGTCAATAATCAGGTTCTCTATCACACTGCTCAAATTCGAATGAAGAGGCAATATTTTTTGTAGAGCCGGTTCATCTATCCATGAACAATCAAGAGCCTGCTCCCAAAGAAATTTTAACGACTCCCTCTGCTTCTCCTTTGTCACAGGAACGTATGAAGGGAACGGATCGCCTTCATAATGTTCATTTACATAAATACCGCCAATATTAAATAATACATTATTAATATAACGTATATACTGACCGATAATCTCGTTATAAATTTCTTTTCGGAAGTCACCTTCTACATCGTCTTTAATCCACTCGTTCATCTGAGACAAAATATATTTCAGATTCATGACTCCGTAAGAGGAAGCTTTCACCGGATCGTCCCCCAGATCTTCTTCAAAAGAACTTGGGTCGATACGAGTACGAATCTGTTGTCTGCCATAACGATAGGCCGGGTCGGGCAACTTCTCACTAATCCATTGCCTCAAAATAGGAATTTCTTCCTCACTGGATTTGGCTGACATAATAGGAGAATATAACCACTTTACTGAAAAATAATCATATATCCCCAAATCAGGAGGGGTCAAACGAACTCCTTTTTCTTTATCTCCCGGTTGTGCCACATAATTATTGCGTGCATAGTCCATAATTGAATAAGTAGTTCCATACTTATTGGTAAAAGAGGCAGAGCGTAATGAATCCACAGGAATCGAAGAAGACGCGGCCATGTTATGCATAAAAGCAAACGTATGTCCTACTTCGTGAGCCACCACATAACTGATACAATCACCCAATATATCTGTAGGAAGTTGTTTCCGGCGAACATCCGTGTCCGCCTGTGCCGTCTGTACAAAACGCCAGTTACGTACCAGCCCTACTAAATTATGGTACAAATAAACAGATGCATTCAAAATTTCCCCCGTACGCGGATCACTCCAAGAAGGTCCCATAGCATTGGCTATAAAAGAAGGAGAATATCTCACACAACTATATTTTATATTATCCGGATCAAATTCAGGGTCATCTAATGGAAAGTCTTTCACACAAATTGCATTCTTAAAACCGATCTTCTCAAAAGCATCATTCCATCTTAAAATTCCACGACGAATATATTTTTTCCAAAAATTAGGGAAAGCATTGTCTATATAATATATAATCGGCTTCTTAGGTTCCACCAATTCCCCTTTCTCATATTTTTCTGCATCTACAGGCTCTAAACGCCATCTTAATGCATAATAAACATTCTCAACGCGTTGACTCTCATTGCTGAATTTAACTTTAGGAGTATAAAAGATATTGATACGAGAATCCGCATAACGAGGACGCATCGGTTTCTCCGGCAGTAAAATAATACTACGTGTCAACACCGCTGTAAAAGGCATCTGCTTAATATATGTCACTCCCATACTCGATACAGTAACATTGTAAGTCAAAGAAGAACGAATACTTAAATTATCATCGAATGATTTGATTGACATAATAGATGAATCCTCCTTTCTGAACTCCTTGCTGACAGTGTATGCTGCCATAATAGGAGAAAATGGGGAAAAGGGATTCATATTGTCCCGATTTGCCAATAAAAAATCTGTCATATCAAAAACCACAGCTGTACTGTCCGGTGAATATGCTTTTATATTAAAGTTCTTCAGAATTGCCGGTCGGGTACTTTCTGATATTCTCTGCTGTAGATTGCTATCATGTGACATATAATCATCAGATACTTCACATAAGCTAATCAACGAGTCTGTTTTTATAAATGTAATATGCAAAGGAGCATACGGTTTTTCACCAACACTTCCAAAACGATTATCTGTAGTCTCACTAATAGTAGAGCCTAACAACATATCCTTTTCCAACAAATTCAAAGGTAATTCAAAATAGACGCGGTCATCCATTTTATGAAGTGTTATCATACCTTTTACTGTTTCACACTTTTTGCCACGAAACAGTTTCTCATAAGGAGTAGCTTTCTTCACCTGTTCCGATTTTGCCTTTTTCTTTTTCCAAGGAAACTTAGCATGCCCTTCATTAGAAAACATAACTAACAACGAAAGACCCACTAGAGTCAATAAACGTATTTTCATTTGAATAAATTATTAACGATACATTTTTGACGGACTTCCATAACGGTAAATCACGTCTACCACTTCTCCAATATTATTTACTTCGTGAAGTTTCTTTGCTTCACCACCCATAATAGTCGATTCATCTACAGCGTATACGACAAAACCGTCCTTCATTCCAACTCCTAAAGTCATACTTTCATAATTCAATTGAAGATCTGTAATTTCACTATTACAAATAGTATAAGGTATTACACGCTGAGTACTTTTCTCATAATAATACAATTCATTATTAATGGCTCCACCTGAAAAGAACAAATAACTTCCTGAAGCATCCTTTGAACAATAAAACTTAGATTTATCTGTCAAATAGTCGCCACCGTCAGAGAAACTAAAATCTGTTTCATTCTTTATTATTACCTTACCCTGCCAATCATATTCCAAATCGAATGTCTTCACCGAATAGTTTCCATCCGCATCTTGCAACACTAATACATAACCACAAAGATAATCCGTATAAGGATCTGGAAGATAAGCATCTGCATATATTAACTTTTTACCTTCCAATCCATTGATCGGAACATCATCTATTGCACCCGTATAGTAACTATAAAGGCTACTCAAACTGAGGAAACGATGATTCTTCTCATCATACATCAATACATGTCGTGTTTTATAAAAATTGGCTTGTACCATTCGTGTTATTTTCATTCCCATGTTATAATGCACGGGAATACTACTGTAAGGTGCCGAATGGAACCCCGCATTATCAGGATTCTTCAACAAACGAATATATATTTGTCCGTTAGCTGTCAACAGAACATCTGTATAATAAAGATAAGCAGCATCTGTCACAACAAAATCTTCAGGCACTCCTTCGGTAAATTCCTGTGTAGTATATAAAACTTTCATCATCGAATTCCCCTCCAATTCCAATGGACCTTTTGCATCCTGATTGACAACCAGAATTTCCGGATTAGTTTTCTTACCGGAATAATGTTCTACTAATTTATATGGTTGACTGCCTAGTTCCTCGCCATTTACCTTCTCATAAATATTTAAATAATCCACATACTCATCATTATCGTCACGAACTTGTGTTAATATAGCCTTATGATTCAAATCTGACAAAATAGCCCATCCTGTTTTATAAGAAGATTTAGCTACCAGTTGCAGATTTTTCATTGTTCTAATCTTACTGTCTTTATGGATGACTGAGTACAAAACATAATAAGTAATAGCTTCTTTGGGTACAAATGAGAGTATCTGTTCGTTACACACAACCTCACCATTTAGCTCCCATTCAAATTCATAATTAGAGACATCATCTCCCTCGCTAAAAGACAGATTAGGTTCAATATGCGTTTCTTCTCCAATGACCCCGTCATATATAGACTCACTAAAAGTTATCTTCACCGTGGGAGTTTGTAAGTAGTCATAAGAGCCTTTATCATCTACACAAGAGTAAAAGGTCATCAACCCACTCAATAAATAAATAAGATATCTTGCTTTCATAATCATATCGTTTTTAAATTATCCTACTACCGGAACAGACATATACGATCCATCTTCATCCTGCACCGGATTTCCCTCATCTTCTTTTTTTATGAGATAGTACTTGAACTGGCGAGCCAAAGACCATCTTTCAGATTCTGACAGCTCCGTCAGATCTCCCACTCCTGTAACTTCCATGAAAAGCCTGAACTTAGTTTCTGTATATTTTCCTAATAAGCTTTCTGTTACAACATCATCCCACCAAAGAGGTTGAGATATTAAAGAGCTAAAACGAACGACTTTACGAGTATATATATTTTGTCCGGGTTTTAAAACATCATTCTCCACAATGTCAATCACAAGCCGGACTTCTTTTGTATCCAACAATGCCGTTTTCTTCAACAAAAAATACCCAGTTTCTTCCAAAACATCTTTCCGAAAAACCATCTCATTCTCCAATTCATACGAATCCGGTTCAGCTGTTGTCAGTTCCTTATTAACCCTCAGACTAACATAAGCATCATTTGCCAACGGTAATCCTATCAATCGCATATTGAGAGGTACCTTTATTTCCTCTTGTGTCCCATAGAAGAAAAAAGAATAAGTCAAGGAATCTTTATACTCTTCCACAAACTGCACATAGTTACCGGAATCCCATATCCGGATTTCGTCCTTTTCACAAGCAACCAACAAAAAGAAGGTTGCTATCAATAATGAATATATCTTTTTCATTTTGTTTATCTCCATAAATTAATAGATTATCTCACTTTCCGGTATCGGCATTACATATCTGCCATCCATTTGTATTACTTGTGTTCCCGTGGTGACAGGCATATTCCAGCGTTTAAAGAAATAAAACATCTGTCCCTCCGCCAAGAATTCTTTCTTGTATTCTGCTACCAACTCATTATAATAGTCTTTCGATGCTGTGCCTGAAATATCTCGTTTCGCTCCACGTGCTTTTCTAACTACCGACAAATAAGAGAGAGCCTCCGACAGGCTTGTCTTAGAACTAGCCTCACTCAAGATATAATACATTTCACTTAACCGAATCATCGGTATCAGCTTATACTGAATGGTGACACTCTGGTTCGTTGAATTCGTATTTATCCATTTCATTGATGTTTTACCAGTTTTACCGTCAGAGGTCGCTAAAGAAGTACGATAGTCGTCCGCATCCAGTTCAAACAAAGCATCGTAATTCTTCAGAGTCATTAATAAACTATTATTAGCAGATTTAAAATTATCAATACGCTCCAATAACTCCCGGTCGTAAAAAGCCAGGAATGTGTCTTCATACAATTTGACATATTTATATTTATCCGTAGCTTTCGCATAATCGTAAGGATCTGTAAAATAAAACCATTTTCGACGAGTTACGAAATCATCTATTACATGCTTGGCATACTTAGCAGCATTGTTCCAATCATTATCATACAAATATACACGAGCTAAAAGCGCATTAATAGCCACATAATTCATACGAATTCCTCTTTGACCAAAAAAGTCACCACCTGTAGCCTTATTCGTACCTCCCATCCGGTAATCCGGCATTGCCATTGTTGACGTATTGACAATCGTATCATGCTTTGCAACCAGCTGACGAGCCTCAAGTAAATCTTCTTCTACTTTCTTCAGTATTTCCTTTGTTGAAAGATTCGGTTCATATTTAGATGGATATACAGTAAAGTATGGAATCCGCTTGCTTTCATCACCGGACTCTACCGAAGGAGCAAATAAACGTAAAATGTCAAAATGCATCATGGCTCGCAATGCTTTAGCCTCCCCGATAATCAGATTCCTTTCAAGTGCTCCCTCACGAAAAGCAGTCGAATCTTTTGCTTCTGCTTCTGATATCAACTTATTGCAATTAGCAATTACATTATATCCTTTTGACCAAACTGATTCCAGCACCGCTTTGATCTCCGTTTCTCCGTATTCATATTCCATAGCGCTACCATATGCTTTAGATTTGGCGATATCGTTATCTGCATATGTTTGAGAAAGAACACTGGCAAGCCCCCAAGACAACTCGCGCCCATACAGTTCGGAAGACGACATAGCAATATAAATTCCGTTTAACGCATTTCTGAATCCATCTCCACTTTCAAACAATTTCTCGCTTGATACCTGATCAGAAGGATCAATATCCAGCCAATCATTACAAGCGCTTAATGACAGCAACAAGGTAACACCTATTATAGCAAAATTATATTTTTTCATATCCGTTGTTTTTAGAAACCTAAATTTAAAGAGAAAGTAAATGTACGTGCATAAGGATAAGAGAGACCTCTTTCTTGATGAATAGAAGAAATACGAGCAATATTATTCATATTAAATTGTACACGCAACATACTGAGATTGATAGGAGCAAGCAACTTATTGCTAAACTCATAGGCCAAAGTAAATGAATTAAATTCGAGTGTATTATTATCCTGCACGAAACGAGAAGTCGGTCGTGTCGTTTGGTAACGGTCTTTTATTGATTTCAGCATAGTTACATCTCCCGGCTGTTTCCATCTGTCAGTCAATACCCGTTTATCTGCATTGACTTCGTAAATATTCACATTTTCGACCTTGTTTACCAACGTGCTATTATACAGCTGCCCGCCACATTCGTATTTGAAAGTAGCATACATAGTGAATTGCTTATAACGTAGATTTACACCAAAAGCTCCTTGTGCAGTAGGTTCCGTATCGCCTATGATCACCTGATCCGATGAATTCCAATCGGAAGTAATTGTTCCATCTTTCTTCAGAAAAGTCTCTTGACCATCCGAAGGATTAATACCTAATGACTGCATTCCCCAAATGGAAGTCAACGAACCGCCCTCTGTATATTTCATAAAAGGTTTACTATACTTAGAATCCTGCATGGTACCTATATTCTTATCATAATCGGCAAAGTATGTGTCTACACGATCATTATAAGCCTTTAATGATTCTGAGATCTTTAATATTTTATTCTTATTATGTGCCAGGTTACCAAACAAAGTTACTGTCCAATCTCTATTTTTGAATACATCGGCTCTGATATCCAACTCAATACCACGATTCTGTACCTCTCCGAGATTATCACGATATACGGTGAAACCTGTTGATGAAGGAAGAGTAACATCCGTAATCAAATCGACCGTTTTCTTGTTATACCAAGAGAATCTGAATAAAACCGCATCGTTGAGCAATGATATATCCGTACCGATATCAAAAGTGTTAGTACGTTCCCATTTCAAGTTTTCATTCCCCATGTAATAAAGTAATACACCGGCTCCGGTTCCATATTTATCCGATAAGATCTGATAAGTGTTCTTTGCTGCATAAGCCGGAAAATTGACTTTACCAATCTGACCATAAGAACCGCGAATCTTGAATTGGCTAAATAATGTCTGCTGTTTCATAAACGGATAATTATGAATATTCAATCCGGCTCCAAACGACCAGAAAGGAGCGAATTTCTTTTTCGAGCCAAATTCCGAAGAACCATCCATACGGAAAGAGGCATCCATCAGATAAATGTTATCATACGTATAGTTGGTAGAAAGGAATGTACCCATTAATCGGGTATGATTATCCGAAAACGAAGGCTTGGTAGCGATTTCATCCGCATAATTCGGAGAGTCCAGCTTACCGGAAGGAAATCCACGATACAGCGCACTCTCCGATTCATCCTTGGTTTCACGTATATTCAAACCTAAAGAAAAATTCATGTGATTACGGTTTACTGTCTGTACATAATTTGCCAATAAGTTAGCATTCCAATAAATACTTTGCGAACGGCCGGACAATAATTCTCCTTTAGGATCACTATCCGCATAATTGACATATTTACCGCTTCCCGGATCTGTAAATTGCCTGGATTCATCATCACGTTTTGTTACGGAGAACTGTGCTTTCAACTGAAAGACATCCGCCAGATGATAATTTAGGCTTAGGTTGTTAGTCAAGTCCGTATAAGACGAACGATCATAACTGCTCAACATGGTAGCATCATACAAAGGATTACGGAGATTCGAAGTTCCCGTATGCCAAGTAGTCAGATATTCCACGTAATTACCTTCTTCATCTTTAAATGAGTCATAGGGTTGCCTGGAAGTATAATCAGAAAAAGTCCCATACGGAGAATTCTCCGACTTTACAGAGTTGAATGTCACATAATTCTTGATTTGCAGATTGTTAATACGATAATCGATGTAAAATCCTCCTCCCGCACGCTTTCGATATGAACCTTTCATTACTCCATTCTGAATGTCATAGTTCATCTCAGCACCGAAACGGATATCATTAACGCCTCCCTCTATATAAAGACTGTGTTTGTGATTAAAACCGTTTCGTAACGGCTGTGCAATCCAATCGGTATCAATACCCTTTAATATATTATTCTGTTTTGCCAGATACTCTTTCTGTAAGTTCAGGGCTGTACTGGGCGAGTCGCTTTCATAAAGTCCGGCCAGACGTTCAGCCTCAAGTTTCTCACTGGCATTCATCAGATTATAGTCAGATATGTCCGGAGCTGTGAGTTCTGCAGAGAAATTATAGTTCACACGCAATCTGCCGGGAACCGGTGCTTTCGTTTCAATCACAATCACCCCATTTGCCGCACGTGAACCATATATGGCAGTAGCGGCCGCATCTTTTAAAATCGTAATCCGTTCTATACGGTTAGGGTCAAAGTCATACACTTTCGACACAGATACCTCAAAACCATCCATAATAAAAATAGGAGTGTTCGGATTATTTGAAAGAGCGGATTGGGAAACTGCATCCTTATCCAATTCCATGACTCCGACACCGGAACGTCCACGGATATAAAACTCCGGCAAACTATTGGGATCTGACCCCATTTCATTATTAACCGCTATCCGTAAAGAAGGATCGTACACTTGCAATACATCAATCATATTACGTGTAGACACTTTCAATAAGTCATCTTTTGTGACGGTTACCGCATTTCCGGTAAAACTTGTACGTTTCACACTCGAATAACCATTCACGACCACTTCATTCAAACTATTCGAGTTTTCTTCCAAAAAGATCTGTAAAGGTTTATTAGCAACGACCTTTACAGATTTGTTCTTGTAGCCTATATATGATGCAACAACCTCCTTTGTATCTGCCGGAACTTCCAATGAGAAATCTCCATCCAAAGTAGCCGCTGTCCCCACCGTGCGCTTATCATTCTTCATAATAAAAACGGTAGCTCCTGCTAACGGAGATCCATCTTTACTATCCATTACTTTTCCTGTAAGTTTGATCTTCTTCTCCTTTTTTCTCAGATGGATAACAAATACTCCGTTTTGTTTTTGGGCAACCAAGTTAGTACCACTTAAACAAGCAGTTAATGCAACTTCCGGTGTCACATTATCCACGTTTACCGTAATATCAGTTACTGACTTCACATCTTCATCACTATACATGAGATTCAGATTTGATTGCCGTTTAATCTCATTAATGGCCTCAAGCAAGGATACATGATTCAAATGTAAACTAACAGAGTGTTCCTGCGCCAAAATTGGAAAGGTCGTAAACAGCAACCAGCATGCAAATGCCATTCTTAACGCTATCGCCTGTATAACTGCCAGACTATAGCCTGTTTTAGAAAGCTCTTTCATCATTAAAAATTAAAGTTAGTATTTATATTTATGAAGTTTAATCGATATAAACAGTACGCCCTTTGACAGAGAAACTCACTTTTTCTGTAAGTTCTATCATACGTACAAAGTCTACAAAATCTTTAGAACGCGGCAACTCTCCGCTGAACAGTGTATGCCTTCTTTCTTCTGAAACCCATACTATCCGGATGTCATACCAGCGTGCTGCTTCTTCCATAATCTGTTCCAAAGTAGAACTGCGGAAAACAAACATATCATCCTTCCAGGATACGACTTCCTGTACATTGGCAGTTACTACATCTATCTCTTGATTGTCTGTAACAACAGCAGTCTCACCCGGATGAAGCTCTATAATATCCTCTGTTTCATGGGATGAAACCAACACTTTTCCCTGTACCAGTGTGGTTACCAACTTCTTTTCTTCCCGGTAACTCCTCAGATTAAAAGAAGTACCTTTTACCTCCACCCGGCCATAATCAGTTTCAATAATAAACGGCCAACTATCGTGATGCGACACCTCAAAATACATTTCTCCGCTTGCTTTCACAATTCGTTGATCAGAAGCAAAAGCAGATGGATAGTATAACTCCGAATCAGAATTTACCCAAACTTTAGTTCCATCGCAAAGAGTTATGTCATACTTACCATTTCTTGGAACAAACAGTTTATTTTTCCTCTTTGTATCTGTTCCTTTTTTATTGTCAAGAATATGAATACCTGCTTCATCTCTAATAGCATAATTTTCTCCTACCAATGCCAGACGTATACGGGAGTTCAAATAATATTCGCTCCCATCAACCAAAGATAGTATAGCTTTGGAGTCTCCCGCTCTAATAGCGGTCAGATCATCTTGATACTCGAATTGATGAACATCAGATTGAATAATCCAAAGAGCACCTGCAGACAATAGCAAGGCAAAAACGGCAGCACAAGAAACGACCTTTACTAATAATGCCCGTTTCTTCTTTTTGGCAATGCCAGTCTTAATACTTTTCCAGATTCTTTCCGAGCTTTCATATTCTTTTTCTTTCACGATAGACCGTGCTCTAAAATACTCAGCATCCTGATATTTCTGATATAATCTCCGGTTTCTGTCTGAAGCATTACGCCATACATCTAATTCATTGCGTTCCTCTTCAGATTCTTTTCCTTTAATAGATTTTACGATTAGCGCAGCAATGCGATAAATGTCATTATATCCCATAATCTTGTCGTTATTTACTTAAAGACACACGAGCTGGAGAAATTAGTCGCTTCGTGGTTACTTTTTTTTCAAGAAATTATTCTTTTGTCAGTTACCCGGCCCAAAAGTTATGATTTAGATAAGAACAACCAGACTGTATGCCCGACATGAAAGTTTCTTTTTCAAGCTACTCTTAGCTCGTTTCTTGTACGCATTTACCGCATTCCGAGTAACTCCCATTATTTGCGCTATTTCATCTGCATGTTTGCCCTCCAGACTAAGTTCGATCACTTTACGATAAGATTCCGGGAGTTCTGTTATCGCTTTACTCAACTCAATAAAAACTTCTTCATCCAGCATGACTTCTTCAAAAGCCTCATCCGTGATTTTCTCAATGCAGCGCTGCTCCATTGCCTGCGAACGAATATAATTAAAGCAACCATACTTTACTGCTGAATAAAGATAATCTTTCACTGATTCAATCTTATCCAACTCCTTCCGCTTCTCCCATAATTTTAGAAACACATCTTGAATAATGTCTTCAGCAGCTGTACGAGGAACAAAATGACTAGCTACAACTAAGAGGGAAAGATGGTATCTTTCAAAAAGAAGTTCGAAGTTTTCTTCATTCTTCTTATTTTTTCCCCACTCAATTGGTTGGATAATCATAGGCTTATAATAAAACGAAGGAATAGTAATTAGTTCCAAATATATCTTATGGCTGGACAAAGTTATACTATTTTTCCAATAAAACATATATTTTTTGTTTTCTTCGGGCAAAAACCGTATTTTTGTAACCGATTCACTGGTAGGGGTGCCTTAACATGACGGGCTGAGAACATACCCATAGAATCTGATCCGGGTAATGCCGGCGTAGAGAACTAATTAGTAAGCAAGATGAAAAAAATTGTATGGATGGCCATCGCCTTATCGGGCGTAGGCATCACTGTTCATGCACAGACGAGTGTAAAGGATAGTATGAGAGTAGTAAACCTGCAAGAAGTGCAGGTAGTATCCACGCGTGCCACCGCCAAAACTCCCGTGGCATTCACCAATATAGGCAAAGCGGAATTGAAGAAGGTTAACTTCGGACAGGACATCCCTTATCTGTTAAGCATGACTCCTTCTACACTGACCACATCGGATGCAGGAGCAGGTATCGGCTACACGACTCTTCGCGTGCGCGGAACCGACGGTACACGTATCAACATCACGGTAAACGGCATACCGATGAACGATGCTGAAAGCCATAATCTGTTCTGGGTAAATATGCCCGACTTTTCTTCCTCCGTAAAAGATATGCAAGTGCAACGCGGCGCAGGTACGTCTACCAATGGGGCAGGTGCCTTCGGAGCCAGCGTTAATATGCAGACTGAAGGTGCATCCATGAAGCCGTATGCCGAATTCAACGGTTCATACGGTTCATTCAACACGCACAAGGAAACGGTGAAAGTGGGAACTGGTTTGCTCAATAATCATTGGACGTTTGACGCCCGTCTTTCCAACATCGGTACGGACGGATACATAGACCGCGCTTCGGTAGACCTGAATTCTTACTACCTGCAAGGAGGCTACTTTGCAGAAAACACATCTGTGAAGCTGATTGCATTTGCCGGAAAAGAAAAGACATATCACGCCTGGGGATACGCAACCAAAAAGGAAATGGAGGATTTCGGCAGACGCTACAACCCCTGTGGCGAGATGTACACCGATGCCAACGGCAACAAGCATTTTTATGACGACCAAACGGATAATTATCTGCAAAAGAATTATCAACTTCTCTTCAATCACACTTTCTCAACGGCTTGGAACCTAAACGTTGCCTTACATTATACCAAAGGTGACGGCTATTACGAAGAGTACAAAGACGGCAGATCCCTTATAGAATATGGCCTGAAACCATTCACAATTGATGGAACCGAAATAACCAAAAGTGATTTAGTCCGTCAGAAGAAAATGGACAACAAATTCGGCGGCGGCGTTTTTTCTCTCAATTATACAGTCAACAGGCTGAATGCGTCTCTAGGAGGTGGTTTGAATCAATACCGGGGCAATAACTTCGGAAGAGTTCCTTGGGTGAAGAATTATGTGGGCACTCTATCTCCCGACCATGAATATTACCGCAATAAATCCAAAAAGACCGATGGCAATATTTATCTGAAAGCAAACTACGATCTTACCAGAGGATTAAGCGCGTATGCCGATCTTCAGTATCGACACATCGACTATACCATTGACGGCAACAATGATAAATATGACTGGAGCAAAAATGCCCTGCGTCCACTGGCAGTAGACAAGAAGTTCGATTTCTTTAACCCGAAAGTCGGATTAAACTGGAACATCACGTCCAACCATCGCGTTTATGCCTCTTTCTCGGTTGCTCAAAAGGAACCGACCAGAAACAATTATACGGATGGCGATCCGGATTCGTATCCCAAAGCAGAAAAATTACTCGACTATGAAGCGGGATATACTTTCGCCAACCAATGGCTGACAGCAGGTGCAAACTTCTACTACATGGATTATACCGACCAACTGGTTCTGACCGGAGCTTTAAATGACATCGGTGAAGCACTGACCGAAAACGTGCCGGACAGTTATCGTATGGGAGTCGAGCTAATGCTGGGAATCAAACCGTGTAAATGGTTTCAATGGGATATAAACGCTACATGGAGCAAAAACCGCATCCAGGATTTTGTAGAAAGCCTGCCGGGCTACCATTATAATGAAAACGGCAGTTCTACTTCCCTCCCGACTGTTCAGATCAAGCATAAAGACACTCACATCGCTTTCTCACCTGACTTTCTATTTAATAACCGTTTCTCATTCAATTATAAGGGATTCGAAGCGGCTCTGCAATCGCAGTTCGTAAGCAAGCAGTATATGACAAATGCGGAAGTAGAAGAATTGACTCTTGATAAATATTTTGTCAGTAACCTCAATCTGGCGTACTCCTTCCGTCCCAAGAAGGTGTTGAAAGAAGTCACGGTAGGGTTCACTGTGTACAATCTGTTTAATGAAAAATATGAAAACAACGGTTGGGCCTCGAGCGACTACACCGATACGGTGGAGAATCGGGGAAACTATGCCGGATATGCAGCGCAGGCAGGAACAAACGTTATGGGACATGTTTCTTTCCGCTTTTAATACCACAGGGCTATGGAATTGAATTTTCTGGAAATATTCGGTACGATTGTCGGGCTAGTCTACCTTTGGTTGGAGTACCGGGCAAGTATCTACCTTTGGATAGCAGGTATCGTGATGCCTGCCATCTATATCTTCGTATATTACAAAGCAGGACTGTATGCCGATTTCGGTATCAATATCTACTATCTGATAGCTGCCATCTATGGTTGGTTCTTCTGGATGTGGGGACACAGAAAGAAAAAAAGTCAGCAGTCAGCAGATGCTTCAATCGGTGACAAACCCAAAGACCTTCCTATCGTGCATACTCCATGGAAATGTTACTTACCTCTTTTTCTGGTATTTATTGTTGCATTTATCGGCATTGCGTGGATACTGATCGAATATACGGACAGCAACGTGCCCTGGCTGGATAGTTTTACTACGGCATTGAGCATTGTCGGCATGTGGATGCTGGCGCGTAAATACGTCGAGCAATGGTTTGCCTGGATTCTTGTGGATATTGTCTGCTGCGGACTTTATATCTATAAAGACCTTTATTTTACTTCTGCTTTATACGGACTTTACTCCATTATAGCTATCTTTGGCTACTTTAAATGGAAAAAATTAATGAGCGTACAATGATAAGTGAACACTATACTCCCGAAGCCGTCATACTTGCCAACGGCGAATATCCTACGCATGTGCTTCCCCTGAAAATACTGGAAGAGGCTAAATTCGTGGTTTGTTGCGATGGAGCAGCCAACGAATATATCTTACGTGGACATACTCCCGATATTATTATTGGCGACGGAGACTCTCTTTCGCCGGAAAACAAAACACGCTTTTCGGACATTATTCACCATATTGCCGATCAGGAAACAAACGACCAAACCAAGGCTGTCCACTTCCTGCAAGAAAAAGGCTACCAGAGAATAGCCATCGTCGGTGCTACCGGAAAACGGGAAGACCACACATTAGGAAATATCAGTTTGCTGCTGGATTATATGAAAAGCGGTATGGAAGTACGAACCGTTACGGATTACGGAGTATTTATTCCGGCAAGCGGCACGCAGACTTTCGTTTCTCACACAGGCCAGCAAATTTCCATTATCAATTTCGGAGCGAAAGGATTGAAAGGGGAAGGATTGGTTTATCCGCTTAGCGACTTTACGAATTGGTGGCAAGGAACTCTTAATGAAGCTACAAGCAATCGTTTTACCATTCAATGCACGGGAGAGTATTTAGTGTTTCTAGCTTCTATGTAAACCGATATTAATTCTCAAACATTCTCATCACTATGAGAAAAAATTCTCACTGCGACGAGAAAAAATACTCATAGTAATGAGAACTTTTTCTCATTGCGGTGAGAATCTTTCTTTCATTTCAATAGACTGTCAACGCCTCATAGATCACTGTATAACAACCTATTAAGACCGACTACAATGAAAGTAAATAGCTCTTGAAATCTGCAAATTCTTTCGTCATTTGCAAACTCTTCTTCTCGCCTTTCATAAATTCCTGCAACTTGGCAGGTATCTCTACTGATTCACCGATAATGCTTTCCACTGTTTCAAGGAACTTGGCCGGATGAGCCGTTTCAAGGAATACACCCGTTTCGCCTTCTTGCAAGCCTTCTACCAATGCACGATATCCGCAAGCTCCGTGAGGATCGAGGAGATAATGATGTTCTTTCCAAGTTTCTTTCACCGTTTCACGGATCTGTTCGTCGGTATAAGTTGTTCCTGAAATTTCGGCAGAGATAGCAGCGTGCGAACCATTATACAAATCAAGTACACGGGCAAAGTTGCTAGGATCTCCCACGTCCATGGCGTTAGCAATTGTTGCAATAGACGGACGGGGATTGTATTTACCTGTTTGCAGATATTGATAGAAAATATCGTTGCGGTTGTTGGCAGCAATAAAACGCTTCACAGGCAATCCCATTTTCTTTCCGAATAATCCTGCGGTGATATTTCCGAAGTTTCCGCTAGGTACGCAGATGACGGCATTATCCGCTTTTCCGGCACGCTTCAGTTGAGCGTATGCATAGAAATAATAAAATGCTTGCGGCAGGAAACGGGCTACATTGATGGAATTGGCAGAAGTCAATGATAGATGTTCATTCAGTTCCTTATCCATGAAAGCAGCTTTTACCAATGCCTGGCAATCATCAAACGTTCCGTCCACTTCGAGCGCAGTGATGTTCTGTCCCAGTGTAGTGAATTGCTTTTCCTGTATTTCGCTGACTTTTCCTTTCGGATAGAGCACATATACATGAATACCGTCCACACCCAGAAAACCGTTAGCCACAGCACTTCCCGTATCACCGGAAGTGGCTACCAGTACATTTACATTCTTTTGTCCTTCCTTCTTAATGAAGTATCCCAGCAGACGTGCCATGAAACGACCGCCTACATCTTTGAAGGCTAGTGTCGGTCCGTGGAAAAGTTCGAGCGAGTAGATGTTATCCGCTACTTTCACCAAAGGTACATCAAAACTTAAGGTATCATATACAATCTGTTTCAGGGTGTCGGCAGGAATATCCTCACCGAAAAAAGCATCGGCTACACGATAAGCTATTTCCTGAAAAGACAACGTATCAATCGTATCGTAAAACTCTTGTGGAAGAGGCTTGATAGACATAGGCATAAACAACCCTTTATCGGCTGCAAGACCTTTTACAACTGCTTCCTGTAGAGAAGCCACCGGCGCTTGTTTATTCGTACTATAATATTTCATGGGATGATATTTTTAGTGCTCACCACAGATTACACAGATTTACACAGATATTTTCTCTATTATTACATAATACAAAAGTCTCTTATCACTTTAAATCTGTGCGAATCTGTGTAATCTGCGGTGAACATTATTTCATAAATTCTTTAATAAACTCGTCTTCTTTCAACACACCGTAACTACCATTGCAGGCAGATACTTCGTCGTAAGTTTGCACCTCGTCCGGCTCAATTCCCGGATACCAAATAAGGAACGGGATAGGATCGGAAGTGTGCGTGCGAAGTTCGCAGGGAGTAGGATGGTCAGGCAATACGGCTATTGCTACCGGTTCATCCCAATCTTTCACTGCTTCGTAGATAGGTCCTACGGCACGTTTATCCAGATTCTCGATAGTGAGAAGTTTCAAGTCGATGTCTCCTTCGTGTCCGGCCTCATCGCTGGCTTCGATATGAAGATAGACAAAGTCATCGGTTTTCAAGGCTTCCAATGCAGCAGCCACTTTATTTTCATAATTCGTATTATACAGGCCGGTTGCCCCTTCTACCACAATACGACGTAATCCGGCATAATAACCGATTCCATTTATCAGATCGACAGCCGAAATCACCGCACCTTTTTTCACTTGCGGGAAAGTTTCGGAGAAAGTAGTCATCTGCGGACGATAACCGGGGCTCCAGGGCCAAATACTATTGGCGGGGTCTTTGCCTTCAGCTATGCGTTTCAGGTTCAACGGATGATTCTTCAACAGTTCCTGTGATTTTAGAATCAGGTCGTTAATCAGGTCTGCCGTTTCTTGTGCTTCCGGGGTCAATGGTTTCACCATCAATGGGCGGAAAGGTTTCAAAGGAACATCGTGCGGAGGAGTACAGTCCAGTTCTTTATTTCCTCCCTTGATAACCAATAGATGACGGTACTGGACTCCTGTGTGGAACCGTACGCGGTCATTGCCCAGTTTCTCTTGCAGGTATTGAATCAATACGTCCGCTTCTTCTGTAGATATGTGTCCGGAGGAGTGATTCTTCAGAATTTCTCCTTCCACACAAATCAGATTACAACGCATTGCCATCTCGCCCGGTTTCAAATCCACGCCGATACTGGCAGCTTCCAGCGGTCCACGACCTTCGTACACTTTCGGAAGATTATATCCCAACACTGACATGTTGGCTACTTCACTACCCGGATGGAAACCTTCCGCCACGGTAATCAGGCGGCCGTTACGCCCCATTCGGGCTAACTGATCCATATATGGCGTCTTCGCATATTGCAGGAGCGTCTTGTCCCCTAATGACTTCACTGGCCAGTCGGCCATTCCGTCTCCCAATATAATGATATGCTTCATTTCTTTTGAAAATTAAGAATGAAGAATGATGAATGAAGAATTGGCTGCACCATTACGCTGCATAGTAATTCTTCATTCTTCATTTTTAGTTCTTCATTTAATTAAACGTTTGCGATGCTCATGATGTCGGCAAATACTCCGGCAGCGGTAACTCCGGCGCCGGCACCGTATCCCTGAATCATCATCGGATATTCTTTATAGCGTTCTGTAGTAAGCAGGATAATGTTGTTGCTGCCTTCCAAGCCGTAGAACGGGTGGTTGGCGCCTACTTCCTGTAAGCCGACAGAGGCTTTTCCGTTCTCCAGTTTGGCAACGAAACGCCAGTGTTTATTTTCTTTCTCCAATACCTGACGGCGGGCTTCAAAGTCTGCGTCGAGACTTGGAACACGTTTCCAGAAATCTTCCAGAGAACCTTCAAAGAAGTCATTGGGGACAAAGAGGTTCTTTTCAACATCTTCCTGTTCCAGACGGTATCCGGCTTCACGTGCCAGAATCACCAATTTACGGATGACGTCTTTTCCACTCAAGTCGATACGCGGGTCCGGTTCGGAGTAGCGTTCTTCCTGTGCCATTTTGATGGTACGGCTGAAAGGAATATCGGCGCTGATCTTATTAAAGATGTAGTTCAGTGTGCCTGAAAGCACTGCTTCAATCTTCAGAATCTTGTCGCCGCTATGAATCAGGTCGTTGATCGTGTTAATAATCGGAAGACCTGCACCTACGTTTGTTTCGAACAGATATTTCACACCACGTTGGCGGGCAATTGTTTTCAGTTCACGATAGTTTTCGTAAGCGGAAGAAGCGGCAATCTTGTTGGCTGCTACCACAGAGATATTGTGTTGCAGGAAATCTTTGTAAAGCGATGCGATATCGGCGCTGGCCGTACAGTCTACAAAAACGGAGTTAAAGATGTTCATTCCGATAATCTCGTCGCGGATGGTTTGCAGACTACTGTCTTTACCCTTTTCCAACAGTTCCTGACGGAAATTAGAAAGGTCGAAACCTTCACGGCTGAACATTGCTTTGGCAGCATCAATGATACCTACCACATGGAGTTTCAATCCGTTTTCCATCATGAGTTTCTGCTGTTGGCAACGAATCTGTTCTACGAGGCTGCCGCCTACTGTACCGACACCGCAGATAAAGAGGTTCAGTACCTGATATTCGGAGAGGAAGAAAGAGTCGTGAATGACATTCAGGGATTTACGCAAAGATTTGGAATCGACCACAAAAGAGATGTTTGTTTCCGAAGCTCCCTGTGCACAGGCAATTACGTTAATACCGTTGCGTCCCAGCGTACCGAAAAGTTTACCGGCGATACCCGGGGTATGTTTCATATTCTCGCCTACGATAGCAACAGTAGCTAAATCTCTTTCCGCAAGAATCGGAGAAATCTCGCCCATCTCTATTTCTTTCGCAAATTCCTCGTTCAGCACTTCACAAGCCAGGTCGGCATCGGCATTACGCACACCGATAGAAGTACTGTTTTCCGATGAAGCCTGCGACACGAGGAATACGCTGATTCCGTTCTTAGCCAATGCTTTAAAGATGCGGTAGTTTACACCGATCACCCCCACCATACCGAGTCCCTGAACAGTTATCAGGCTGGTGTCGTTGATGGAGGAAATACCTTTGATAGCCTTGCTCTGCGGGTTGGAAACTTCTTGTTTGATAACCGTTCCCACTCCGTCCGGATTGAAGGTATTCTTTATTATAATAGGAATATTCTTGTGACATACGGGATAGATAGTCGGCGGATAAACCACCTTTGCACCGAAGTTACAAAGTTCGGTCGCTTCTACATAACTCAATTCCGTAATGGTATAAGCAGTTGAAATGACACGCGGGTCAGCCGTCATAAATCCGTCTACATCGGTCCAGATTTCCAGACTTGCCGCATCCAGAGCCGCAGCAATAATGGCAGCCGTATAGTCCGAGCCACCACGTCCGAGGTTCGTCACATCTCCTGTCGTTTTATCCGAAGAGATGAATCCCGGCACCAGTGACACTTTAGGGATAGACTGGAAAGCCTCTTTCACCAACTTATTAGTCAGGTCAGTATCCAACGTGTGTTTACTATGTTTTCTTTCGGTCTTGATAAAAGTGCGCGAATCGAACCATTTTGCTCCGTCAATCAGTTCGGTAACGATGATGGATGAAAGGCGTTCACCATAGCTGACGATTGTATCCGAAGTCTTCGCGGAAAGGTCTCTAATCAGATAAATTCCCTGGAAGATGTCCTTCAACTCGTTCAGCAGTTCGCCAATCTGACGTTGCAACGACACTTGCTTTTCTCCGGCAGGAATCACCTCCTTAATCATCTCCACATGACGGTAAACGATTTCGCGGAACTCGCCCTCGTATGCTGAATCTCCTGCTGCCGCCATCTTTGATGTATTTATCAATTTGTCAGTGATGCCTCCCAATGCGGAAACAACTACAATTACCGGCTCACTTGCCGACTCTACAATTCTCTTTACGCTTAAAATGCTGTTCACGGAACCTACGGACGTCCCGCCGAATTTCATTACTTTCATGAAGATACTTATTTAAATGCAATGTCCTGCAGTTTACTTTTTACAGAACGATTGGTTGTTTACGAATAAAATTGAAATTGAATTTTGCCTGCTTATACAAGCGTGAATCACGTAGATACACAAAAACTATCCATTAACCCCTAAGGGTCATGGTACACATGGATGTGACTGTATGTGGATAGTACTTCATCATAGTCCTTGTTTCTACTCTTGTTTTTGATAAGTGTCGCAAAAGTAATAATAAAAACGTTCAATCTATCACTTTTTTCGGTTTTTTTCTGATAAAAAGAATCTTCCGTCTTCTATTCGTCCTGTCATCCGCCTTTACTTTTATGACATTTTGCTACTTATATATCAAATATATTATTATATTTGCGAAAACAATCGCACAAAATCAGCTTATGAATCCATTAAATACTTCCGTATTGCTAATATACACCGGTGGAACAATTGGCATGATCGAGAATGCCGCGACAGGTGCTCTGGAGAACTTTAACTTCGAGCAACTGCAAAAGTATATCCCCGAACTGCAAAAGTTCAACTTCCCGATTGACACCTATCAGTTTGATCCTCCAATGGATTCGTCGGACATGGAACCGGATATGTGGCGGAAGCTGGTACGCATCATTCATGAAAATTACGACCGCTACCACGGCTTCGTCATCCTGCACGGAACGGATACGATGGCTTACACTGCTTCTGCATTAAGTTTTATGCTCGAAGGGCTCGATAAACCTGTTATCCTCACAGGTTCACAACTTCCCATAGGTGTACTCCGCACGGACGGAAAGGAAAATCTGATGACCAGCATCGAGATTGCCGTCGCACAAAACAAGGAAGGGAGAGCGCTCGTACCGGAAGTGTGCATCTTCTTTGAAAATCATCTGATGCGGGGAAACCGCACAACCAAGATGAATGCGGAAAACTTCAACGCGTTCCGTTCTTTCAATTACCCGGTATTGGCGGAAGCCGGAATCCATATCAAATATAATAATGTGCAGATTCACGTAAATGGTGAAGAGCGGGAATTGAAGCCTCATTATCTCCTAGATACCAATGTTGTGGTACTGAAACTCTTCCCGGGCATCCAGGAAAATGTGATTGCCGCCATTCTGGGGATTGACGGATTGAAGGCTGTCGTGCTCGAAACATACGGTTCGGGAAATGCTCCCCGGAAGGAATGGTTCATACGTCGGCTTTGTCAGGCCAGCGAACGTGGAATTGTGATTGTCAACGTGACGCAATGCAGCGCAGGAATGGTAGAGATGGAACGTTATGAAACGGGCTACCAGTTGTTGCAGGCAGGTGTTGTCTCCGGATATGACAGTACGACGGAATCTGCTGTGACGAAATTAATGTTCTTATTGGGACATGGATATACAGCGGACGAGGTGCGCGACCGGATGAACCGTTCGATGGCAGGAGAGATAACTCTGTAAATTCCCTGTTTGTTTTACGCATTGAACAGATTTTATCTGAATTTGTTTTGCGCGTTGAACAAATTATGTCTATTTTTGTATTCCATAGAAAACAAATAAAGATATGGATACACTAATCAGAAGATACAAAAGGTTATTAACAGCTACCTCCACAACCTATATCAGAAGCCTGATGAATACAATCAATTGGGATAACCGTCTGATTGCTATCCGGGGAGCTCGCGGAGTTGGGAAAACAACTTTAATGCTTCAATACTTAAAACTTCATTATGCCAATGATAGCCAAAGTGCCTTATATACAAGTTTAGATAGTCTGTATTTCACACAGCATTCTCTTAGCGAACTCGCCGAACAGTTTTACCTGAAAGGAGGTAAATGCCTGTTTTTGGATGAAGTGCACAAATATCCGTCATGGAGCAAGGAAATTAAAAATATATATGATGAGTTTCCTGAACTGAAAATAGTATTCACCGGGTCATCCTTACTCCAACTGCTGAATGCGGAGGCCGACTTGTCTCGTCGATGTATATCATATAATATGCAAGGGCTATCCTACCGTGAATATCTGAATTTATACCATCAGATTGACATCCGCCCTTACACGCTGGAAGAGATATTGGACAATAGTGATGGAATTTGTAATGAAGTGAATTCCCAATGCCGTCCCCTCGCCTATTTTGAAGACTATTTGAAACATGGATACTATCCTTTTTATTTGGAAGGAAATGCGGAATACTACACACGTATCGAAAATATAGCCAACCTGATACTCGAAATCGAACTTCCCCAGCAATGCGGAGTGGACATCAGTAACGTGCGAAAACTAAAAAGTCTGCTGGGAATCCTCTCCTCCGAAGTGCCTTTTATGGTGGACATCACTAAACTCTCTGCTATGGCAGAACTTTCACGTACTACTATTTTGGCCTATTTACAGTATCTGGACAGAGCTAAATTAATCCACCTTCTTTATTCGGATAATGACTCTATCAAAAAGTTACAAAAACCGGATAAGATTTATATGGAAAATACCAACCTGCTTTATGCATTGACCTTTAAAGATGTAAACAAAGGAACATTGAGAGAGGTGTTCATGGTAAACCAACTCGCCTATCAACATCGTGTGGAATATTGCACGCGTAGCGCAGACTATACGATAGACAGTAAATATACAATAGAAGTTGGCGGGAAAAGCAAAGACGGGAAACAGATAGCTAACAGTAAACAAGCATTTATTGCCGCAGATGATATTGAATATTCGGCCGGAAATAAGATTCCACTCTGGGCATTCGGATTTTTATATTAAAGAAAGAGAATATGGCAAAAGAGAAAACCGTATATGTATGCAGTAATTGCGGACAGGATTCACCGAAATGGGTGGGTAAATGTCCGTCGTGTGGAGAATGGAATACGTATGTTGAGGAAATCGTACGGAAAGAACCTACCAACCGCCGTCCGGTGTCGGGCATTGAGACACAGAAACCCAAACCACTGGCACTTAGCGATATTGAAGCGGACGACGAGCCACGCATCAATATGCACGATGATGAATTGAATCGCGTATTGGGTGGCGGACTTGTGCCGGGTTCTCTTGTCCTGATAGGCGGTGAGCCGGGAATCGGTAAATCCACGCTCGTCATGCAGACCGTACTGCACATGCCGGAAAAGAAAATCCTTTATGTGTCCGGTGAAGAAAGTGCACGGCAGCTTAAACTCCGTGCCGACCGTCTCTCTGATACTTCCAGCGATTGCCTGATTGTTTGTGAGACTTCGCTCGAACAAATTTATGTGCATATCAAGAATACGAATCCCGATTTAGTGATTATTGACTCTATACAGACTATTTCCACCGAGAGTATCGAATCATCTCCTGGAAGTATTGCGCAAGTCAGAGAGTGTTCGGCATCTATTCTTCGTTTCGCGAAAGAAACGCATACTCCTGTGTTGCTGATCGGTCATATCAATAAGGAAGGAAGTATTGCAGGACCTAAAGTGCTGGAACATATCGTAGATACCGTTCTTCAATTTGAAGGCGATCAGCATTATATGTATCGTATTCTGCGCAGTATCAAGAATCGTTTCGGCAGTACGGCAGAGTTAGGTATTTATGAAATGCGTCAGGATGGGTTGCGCCAGGTGAATAATCCTTCCGAGCTTTTGCTTAGTCAGGATCATGAGGGAATGAGTGGAGTAGCTATTGCTTCCGCTATCGAAGGGATCCGCCCGTTCTTGATCGAGACACAGGCTTTAGTCAGTTCTGCTGTTTATGGAAATCCTCAACGTTCGGCAACCGGTTTTGATTTAAGAAGAATGAATATGCTGCTGGCTGTTCTCGAAAAGCGTGTCGGATTTAAGCTGGCACAGAAAGATGTGTTCCTGAATATTGCCGGAGGACTGAAGGTGAATGACCCGGCTATCGACTTGCCGGTTATCAGTGCCATCCTTTCTTCCAATATGGACGCAGCCATTGAACCGGAAGTTTGCATGGCGGGAGAAATCGGATTGTCGGGAGAGATACGTCCTGTGAATCGAATAGAACAACGTATCGGTGAAGCCGAGAAATTGGGTTTTAAACGGTTCTTGTTGCCAAAATACAATCTGCAAGGTATTGACACTACGAAACTGAAGATCGAATTAGTGCCGGTAAGAAAGGTAGAGGAAGCATTCAGAGCTCTATTCGGATAGGGCACTGATAAATAGTCACTGATAAATAAATGATCCGCTTTATCAATTTTATAGTCAAAAATAATATCAACAATAACTAAATGATACAAGAATACCAACTCCGCATCCTTCCCGAAATCGCAGCAAACGAACAGAAACTAAAGGAATATCTTTCTAAAGAAAAAGGTTTGAACCTGCGTGACATCACCGCTACCCGAATCTTGAAACGAAGCATCGATGCACGGCAGCGGACTATCTTCGTCAATCTGAAGGTACGAGCATATATCCGTGAGATGCCTAAAGATGATGAATACGAGCATACTATATATAATAAGGTAGAGGGAAAGCCGCAAGTGATTGTCGTGGGCGCAGGTCCCGGCGGACTATTTGCAGCCCTGCGTCTCATCGAACTGGGGTTACGTCCCGTTGTTATCGAACGCGGAAAAGACGTGCGTGAGCGAAAAAAAGATTTAGCACAAATCAGCAGGGAACACACGGTTGACCCGGAATCGAATTACAGTTTTGGCGAAGGGGGTGCAGGAGCTTATTCGGATGGAAAACTCTACACCCGGAGCAAAAAGAGAGGGAATATAGATAAGATATTGAATGTATTCTGCCAGCATGGGGCTTCTACGGCGATATTAGTAGATGCGCATCCGCATATCGGGACAGACAAGTTGCCACGTGTCATTGAAAATATGCGGAATACCATCATCGAGTGTGGCGGAGAAGTACATTTCCAAACACGAATGGAGGCACTGATTATCGAGAATGACGAAGTAAAAGGTATCGAAACAAATACAGGAAAGATTTTTCTCGGACCCGTGATACTGGCAACCGGACATTCGGCAAGAGATGTATATCGTTGGCTGGCTGCGAATCATGTGGCGATTGAAGCGAAAGGCATTGCAGTCGGTGTCCGTTTGGAGCATCCGGCAATGTTGATCGATCAGATACAATATCATAACAAGGAGGGACGAGGCAAGTATCTGCCTGCCGCAGAATATAGCTTCGTCACGCAGGTTGAAGGCAGAGGAGTGTATAGCTTCTGTATGTGCCCCGGCGGTTTCATTGTTCCTGCTGCCAGCGGACCGGAGCAAGTGGTAGTGAACGGAATGTCTCCTTCTAATCGTGGCTCGCGATGGAGCAATTCGGGCATGGTGGTGGAAGTGCAACCGGAAGATTTAATAAGTGGAGAGTGGAGAGTGGAGAATGGAGAGTTAGCTGCGCAACGAAATGAACAGCTACTGGCTCTTAACCCATCTCTAAACAACTCTCAACTCTCAACTCTCAATTCTCAACTTCTTCCCCTTTACTTTCAGGAAGAACAGGAACGTCAATGCTGGTTGCAAGGAGGCAGAAGGCAGACAGCACCGGCACAGCGTATGCAGGACTTTACCCGCAAGAAGTTGAGTTACGACTTACCCGAATCTTCTTACAGCCCGGGATTGATTTCTTCTCCGCTTCATTTCTGGATGCCGGAGTTTATCAGCAAAAGATTATCTCTCGGTTTCCAGCAATTCGGACGTTACAGTCATGGCTTCCTCACTAATGAAGCGGTGATGATCGGCGTAGAGACACGTACTTCTTCGCCTGTCCGCATCGTACGCGATAAAGAGACATTGCAACATACAACCGTTCGCGGATTATTTCCTTGCGGAGAAGGTGCAGGCTATGCCGGAGGGATTGTTTCTGCCGGAGTGGATGGAGAACGGTGTGCGGAAGCGGTAGCCAATTATTTCAATCGTTAACTAAAACTACATGAAAATGAATCATCAACCCGAAATAGCTATCATTGAATCCAACACCCTTACTTGCCTTGGCCTGAAAGGAATCCTGGAGGAAATGATTCCTATGGCAACCATACGCACCTTCCATCAATTCAGTGAACTGATGGACGATACGCCGGATATGTATGCCCATTATTTCATTTCCGCACAGATTTATGTGGAGCACAATGCTTTCTTTCTCCCCCGGAAACGAAAAACAATTGTATTGGCAAGCGATAGTCCGCAATTCCAACTGTCCGGCGTGCCTGTACTCAACATCCATGAATCCGAGGAAGAGTTGGTGAAAAATATATTGAAACTCCATCAACACGCCCACCACAACGGTTATCCGGTGAAAGACATGCCATCCATGCCTCCGGCGCAGCCTCATCAGGAGATTCTATCTTCCCGTGAAATAGAAGTGCTCGTACTGATAACCAAAGGATTAATCAACAAAGAGATAGCAGATAAACTGAATATCAGCCTGACCACCGTTATCACTCACCGGAAAAATATCACAGAGAAATTAGGCATCAAGTCCGTCTCCGGACTGACTATTTATGCGGTAATGAACGGGTATATAGAAGCGGACCGAATCTGATTCACCACAGAGGACACAGAGGATAAAAAGGATAAAGAAGGTAAAGAGAAAAACTTTCCACACTTTTTCCCAAAAACACTCAAACAGTCTGTATCAGAGAATGAGTGAAGATGTTACCTTCACTATACCCTCTGTGTCCTCTGTGGTGAAAACTGTGGTGAAACAAATCCTAATAAATGAGGATTGACCGTCATCTATATTTGCCGTTACTTTGCACCAGATAAATGAACAGCAGATGAAGAGAAAGAATTTTATGATTGCCCTCACGCTCCTGACGACAGGTACAGCATGGGCAGAAGATTTCCCGAAAGACTCACTAAAAATAGTAGACATCGAAGAAGTGGTAGTGATTGCCACTCCGAAAGAGAATCGTAAGTTGCGTGAATTACCGGTGGCAGCCACTGTTTTATCGCAAGATAATATGCGCGCCAATCAGGTGAACTCTGTGAAAAACCTGACAGGCATCGTCCCTAATCTGTTTATCCCCGATTATGGTTCCAAACTGACCACTTCCATTTATATCCGCGGAATCGGCTCACGTATCAACACTCCGTCCGTAGGACTTTACGTAGACAACATCCCTTATATCGACAAATCCGCTTTCGACTTCAACTATGCTGATATCGAACGTATTGATATTCTCCGCGGACCACAAGGCACTCTCTACGGACGTAACACGATGGGAGGACTTATCAAAGTGCACACAAAATCGCCTTTCACTTATCAAGGTACTGATATCCGCATGGGAGCAGCGACCTACAATAATTATAATGTGTCACTCACCCACTATCATCGGACATCCGACCGCTTCGCCTTTTCTACCGGAGGTTTCTACGAACACACAGGTGGCTTCTTTGAAAATTCGGCAAGAAACAACGAAAAGGTAGACAAGAGCAATGCCGGTGGCGGACGTTTCCGTGGTATTTACCTGCCTAGTTCGAACCTGAAAATAGATATGGCCCTTAGCTATGAATATAGCGATCAGGGCGGATATCCGTATTACTATACCGGGATTACCCCCAGTGCAATAGCTAAAGCGAAAGAAAAAGGTAAAGAAATGACAGAAGACCGGGCAGATTATATCGGTAAGATTTCATATAACGACCGCAGCAGTTACCGCCGTGGATTGCTCAACTCCGGTGTTAACATCGAATATCAAGCCAACAACTTTATATTAAGTGCCGTGACAGGTTATCAGAACCTGAACGACCGTATGTTTCTCGATCAGGATTTCACAGAAAGAGATATTTTCAATATTGAGCAAAAGCAACGTGCAAACACCATTTCCGAAGAGATTGTGTTGAAAGCCAAACCCGGAAAAAGATGGCAGTGGGCTACGGGAGCTTTCGGATTCTATCAATGGCTGCATACTACGGGACCTGTTTTGTTTAAAGAAGAAGGAGTGAAGTCGGTCATTGAAAACAACGCCAATGCAGCTTTTGAAGAAGTATCTGCCAAACCCGGAGCTCCCACCATGGGAATGACTGTGCACAACCCGACCTTAAGCGTAGGAGGAACTTTCGACACCCCGACTCTTAGCGGTGCACTTTATCATCAGTCTACTTTCAACAACTTGTTCATAGAAGGACTGTCCGTTACAGCCGGCCTCCGGCTCGATTACGAGAAAATCAGTATGAAGTATAATTCTCTTAGCACTCCTATTGATTTTGGTTTTGATTTTCACTTAGCTATGGGACCCAACCAAATAAACTTGTCTGATCAGAATATGAAAGCCCCTGCCTCTTTCGTTGGCAAGCTCTCTACTGATTATGTACAGCTCCTACCCAAATTTGCTATTCAATATGAATGGAAGAATCAAAATAACGTTTATGCCACCGTCACCCGGGGATATCGTTCGGGAGGATATAACATCCAGATGTTCTCTGACTTATCACAAACAGAATTGAAAAATTCGATGATGAATGCCATCAAAGAAAGTCCGACAATAGGGCAAGATGCCACCTGGGGAAAAACCATCATTAATATGATGAACCAAATGGTACCTACAAAAGAGATTGATGTAAAAGCATCCACCACTTACAAACCCGAATATTCGTGGAACTACGAAGCAGGTAGCCACCTTACTTTATGGGAAGGCAGACTTTGGGCCGACGTCGCAGCATTCTATATGGATACCCGCGACCAACAACTCTCCCAATTTGCAGAAAGTGGTCTGGGACGTATCACGATCAATGCAGGAAAAAGTCGCAGTTATGGTGCAGAAGCAGCCCTTCGTGCCAGTGTGACAAAAGAACTTAGCCTGAATGTCAGTTACGGATATACGTATGCCACCTTTACGGATTATGTAATCACCGAAGAGCAAAAAGACGGCACTTTTAAAGTAACTGCAGATTATAATGGCAAATATGTTCCCTTCGTCCCCAAACACACCTTAAATATCGGAGGAGAATACGCCATCACCTGCAGTCCGCGTTCTATCTTCGACCGGGTTGTATTCCAAGCTAATTATAACGCTGCCGGACGCATCTACTGGACTGAACAAAACGATGTCAGCCAATCTTTCTATGGCACACTCAACTGGAGAACGAATCTGGAAATCGGTGACGCAATGATTAGTTTCTGGGCACGCAACTTCTTGAATAAAGAATATGCCGCCTTCTATTTCGAAACAATGAACAAAGGTTTTATGCAGAAAGGACGCCCAATGCAATTTGGGGTAGATCTCCGCTGCCGGTTCTAATCATTTTCACTCATAGAGATATTATTTAGTCATTTTATTGTCAGCTAAAGATTTCATCCATATAGAACAATGATTATCAAGTCATTGACACCTGACAATAAGTGCTGACAATAACCCAAAAACAGGCTGACAATAAAAGATTCGAACTTTTATTGTCAGCCTGTCTCTTATAGATTGATGGCATGGAATACGTGATAGAAGAACGTATGCCTCTATGAAGTATGCATTATAAAGTCGTTATACTTAATTAATCCAATAGGCATTGTTCTCTTAACCCTACGCTATCTTTACCTTTCCATGGCTGTGGTAGCTTCTCTTCACGGCCGTGGAGAGATCTCGTCACGGCTGTGAGAAGAAGTCACCACGGCCGTGGGAAGGTAAAGATAGCGGTACCTTCACACAACTATACCGGCATCTTAACGGAACTTTACCGGTACTCTGGCATTACTTTACCTACAGTTTCCTATTGGTTTGCTTATATCTAAGATTATCTTGTCTACATCTAATACACTTCAACTACACTCCACCACGATTAAGCAAGTTTCTCTGTTCCATCAGACACACGCGTCATTTGATAAGCGATACGCTCTGTACCGTTCTTTACATAAATGATACCACAACGTTGAAAGCCATACTTCGTCAATATATGCTGCATGACTTTATTGTCCCGATGAGTATCTACCCGGAGATTGGGCCAACGTTCGAAACACCAGTTCAAGCAGGTTTCCGATACCCCCTTCTGTTTTCCGTTCGTTGCCAGCCGATGAATCACTCCATAAGGTTCATTATTGAGCCATGTTCCTTCATAAATCTGTTGATAAGTAGGGTCGTCGCCCAAGATAAAACAAAAAGTCCCCAAGATTTCTCCCTGTTCATCTATGCAGACAAAGCTATGTCCATCTTCAATTTCCTGACGAATCAATACTTCAGAAGGATAACCGTCAATCCATTGAGTAGTATTTCCGGTTGCACGCATAAAGGCACGGGCATAGTCATAAATCTCCATCACTAAAGGGAGATCTTTTATTTCGGTAGATCTGATTTCCATCATTTGAAAAGTTATTCAAGAATAAAACAGATAATAAAATTACTCATTGATAGCTCCACAATGGGGGCATACACCTTTTTGCTTCAACTTTTCCCCACAACGCCCACAACGATACTTATACCCAATGTTCCGATGGACTTTCTTCGCAAAAACCAGCATAAAAAAGGCAAGGAACAGATAACCGATATAAATATGTGTCATCAGGATAAAGAAGAAATAGCAGAAAATACAGCAAGACATCAACCCCAGCAGATAAAAGATAGCTGCAGCGGGAGTCAACTGTCGGAACAAATCATCCAGCACCGCCAAAGCGACTATCAAAAACAGCCAAATACTCAACAAGAAGACAGAGAGAATAAAAGGAACTTTGAACGGCGACAAAGTAGGATTGAAATAAAAATGCTCCCACGTTTCCGGCACAAAGACCTGCATCGATTCGTAAATCGTTGCACTGAAAGCCATCAACAAACAGAGAAATAACGGATAAACACTATCTATATCATTAAAATAGACCATCTGCAACTGCTTTCGACGAAAAGCGCGAAACAGATATACACCGACGAATAAAGCGAAGATGATAATGAAATAAGAAGCATGCGTATCACTGAAAAGATGAATGGCCTGCGAAATACTATCAGTCGGCACAAATGACTTCTTGAGTTCTTTTTCACGTATCCAGCCCTGTTCATCCTGTGTGTGAGCCAGCTTCACCCAAACACTGTCTACACTATCGGCAGGGTGAACCGCAAACTCTGCCACCACTACCCTATCCCCTTTATTCAACTGAATAAAAGTATCTTTTATCGGAAGACACTCCAAAGAGATGGAATCATCGACTACTTCCAAGTTTGTATTCCATGTATAATGCCGTTCGTACAAGTAAGTCAACGAGTCTTTCGTCTTCTTCGACAGTTCTTCCGAATCCAAAGCCGGTGCTTTATAATAACAAGATGAGAGCAAAAGTAAACATAGTAGGAGGTTCATCACTGTTTTCATCACTATTTTCACTACAGAGGACGCAGAGGATAAAAAGGATAAAGAGGGTAAAAAGGGTAAAGAAGGTAAAGAGAAAAACTTTCTACACTTTTTCCCAAAAACACTCAAACAGTCTGTATCAGAAGAATGAGTGAAGATGTTACCTCCACTATATCCTCTGTGTCCTCTGCGTCCTCTGTGGTGAAAACTGTGAATAATGATTCTCATTGAGCCGCTTTTACTTTCATTTGACAATTCTTACAATCAAATTCCAGACGAAAACGTTTGCCGTCATTTGACACCAGGTAATAGGGTTCTTTATAAGGTGAACGTACCCGTTGATGGATGGGACACCATCCCATACTGTAACGCAAACAATGTTTGCAGAACATCAGTACCGCATCTTCCACCGCTTCTTTTTCGTAAGCCGCTGCTACCTGTTGAACCCCATGCTCCTGATAGAAAGAGGCTGCACGAGTATTCATGACATTCCCCAAATAGGTTAGCGTCGTTTGTGGAAAAGCATGATTGGTTGACTTCCATACCGACAATTCCTGACGGTAATTGATTCGACGGGCAGTTATTAACCGGTCGATTGCCTGCCGGCGGAAATCGGCTAATACCGAAGCCGGCAGAAACCAGTTGTCGGTAAAAGAGATTTCTATTTCTTTTGCTTCGAAAGGCGTATTCCCCAATTTAGACAGTTGCGTTTTCAGGTTGTCCGTCTGCGGAGTCCGGGCCGGCTCTTTTTCACGTGGAAGGGTGATTGTGACGCTATTATCATCTTCGTCAGTCAATGTCAAAGAGAAACCGGAATGATGGTCGGCAAGCAACATTCGCACTGCGATTTTCCTTTCGGCAGACTTACGGGAAAGCACTCGTTCAAATTCCTGGTCGAAATTACGATATAATGTGGTACGAGGCTTGATGCGAGGCATTTCCTGCGGATATAGTTTGTTGCTGTCCACCCGGTTGATGCGGAATCCCTGTAAACGTCCCTGTTCGTCGATATAACAAACACCGTCTCCATTGTTAAAGGATTTAAGTCCCGCAACCGTCAGATAATTGCCGCGAATCTCCTTCACAGTCCCCATCTCCTCGCCCAACGACTTGGGAGTGTCGAAAGAGAAAATCTCTTTGTCACGTCCATGCAGGAAATAATGTGTGAATCCACGGCTGAAACTCTTATCCAGTTGCGGCTTAAACTCGAAATTGCACGTACCCGAAGAAGCCCTTACATATTCCGGACGACGGGCAAAGATGGCATCCAGCTTCTGACGATAAGCGGCCGTTACATTCTTCACGTAAGAAACGTCTTTCAGTCGCCCTTCTATC
The DNA here is from genome assembly GCF_015667765.1 of Bacteroides sp. 1001302B_160321_D4. NCBI lineage: Bacteria > Pseudomonadati > Bacteroidota > Bacteroidia > Bacteroidales > Bacteroidaceae > Bacteroides > Bacteroides sp. 1001302B_160321_D4. Next base: position 79,509 of record NZ_JADPLO010000004.1, read on the forward strand.
TTGAACGAGGAAGCTCCGGCATCCAGCAATTGCTCCAGTTCATCACTTTGATTCATATCTTTCAGAGAAAGCAGATGTTTGTCTTTGACAATCACTTTCCCGTCCGCGTCTACCAGACTAAAAGGTAACCGGCAGAATTGCGCACATTCCCCCCGGTTGGCACTACGGCCGAAACAGGCTTGGCTGACATAACACTGCCCGCTATAGCTGACACAAAGTGCCCCATGTACGAATACCTCTAAAGGCACTTCCGGACAATTTTCGTGTATCTTCTTTATTTCACGCAACGATAGTTCCCGCGCCAGGACTACTTGCCGGAAACCCGCCTCCCAAAGGAATTTTACTTTTTCCGGTGTACGGTTGTCCATTTGTGTACTGGCATGAAGCGGTATCGGAGGAAGATTCAACTTCGTGATCCCCATGTCCTGCACAATCAGCGCGTCTACGCCAATCCGATAAAGTGCATGAATCATCTCCTCCGTCTCTTTCAACTCTTCTTCTTTCAGAATCGTATTGACCGTGACATAAATACGTGCATGATACAAATGGGCATGTTGCACCAATGCTTCAATATCTTCCAATGAGTTCACAGCCGCCGCACGGGCACCGAACTTCGGAGCACCGATATATACAGCATCTGCCCCATGATTGATAGCTTCAATGCCACATTCCAGGTTTTTCGCCGGAGCGAGAAGTTCTATTTTACGCTGCTTTATCATTTAATATCATTGATGTTGTAAGGTGTTTCCTGATAAACGAAGTAGTTCAGCCAATTGGAGAACAACAAATTGGCATGAGCACGCCAACGTACCAACGGGCCTTTTTCAGGATCATTGTCTATATAATAATTGCGGGGCATCTCTATCGGCAAGCCTTTATCGAGATCGCGACGGTATTCCGTGTCCAGTGTCAGCGGAGAATATTCGGAGTGTCCCGTGACAAAGAATTCACGACCGCCCCGTGCCATTGCCATATAGACACCGGCATCTTCCGATTCGGAAAGCAACGTCAATTCCGGAACTTTCAGAATGTCTTCCCTGCGTACTTCTGTATGACGGCTATGCGGCACATAGAAACAATCATCAAAACCACGGAAGATGGAGTGGAAAGGTTCCAATACCCGATGTTCAAAGATACCGAACATCTTCTCTTTCAACGGATATTTAGGAACTCCATAATGATGATACAATCCGGCCTGCGCAGCCCAGCATATATATAAGGTAGAAGTGACATGCGTACGTGCCCAATCAAAGATTTCCGTAATCTCATCCCAATAGGTCACCTCCTCGAAGTCCATCTGTTCTACAGGAGCTCCGGTGATAATCATACCATCATACTTCTCGTGACGCATCTGGTCGAAATCCGTATAGAACGTTTTCATGTGTTCTATCGGCGTATTCTTTGACGTGTGGCTCTTGATCTTCATAAATGAAATCTCCACCTGAAGAGGTGTGTTGGAGAGTAAACGCACCAAGTCTGTTTCCGTTGTAATTTTCAACGGCATCAGATTCAGAATCACAATCCGTAGCGGACGAATATCCTGTTGCGTAGCGCGGGAAGTGTCGATCACAAAAATATTCTCTTCCTTCAAAAGCTCTATCGCAGGTAGTTTATCGGGTAAATTTAAAGGCATAATCGCTATATATTAGTAATTTGAGTGCAAAAATACGAAAAATATAGCAGATTATAGGGAGGTAGCTTATTTAGAAGACGTACAAATTAAGTCAATTTAAACATAGAAGCATAACAACCAATCAATAAAAGCCTTATTTTTGCCGGAGAAATTAGTACTAATAATTTAAATCTTAGAAAAATGGCATACGTAATTAGTGACGATTGTATTGCTTGCGGAACTTGCATTGACGAGTGTCCGGTAGAAGCTATCTCTGAAGGTGATATCTATTCTATCAACCCAGATGTATGTACTGACTGTGGTACTTGTGCAGACGTTTGTCCGTCTGAAGCAATTCACCCGGCTGAATAATACAAGTTACAAAAAGAGTATAGGCTGCTTTCTATGGAAGGCAGCCTTTTTTTATTGCTCTTTCTTCACCACAGATTACACAGATTAATTCACAATCAAACGGATAGAAAAATACAAAGAAGTTCCTTAAACAAAAAATCACCCTTACTGCATACTGTAGTAAGGATGATTGTATTAATCTAATATTTTTCAGACAGACAATCTCTTTTCAATCTGTGTCAATCTGTGTCAATCTGTGTAATCTGCGGTGAACTCTTATTTCAACTTAGCCAATGCTTCTTTGATACGACGGATAGCCTCTACGATATTTTCATCGCTTGTAGCATAACTCATACGGATACATTCAGGAGCACCGAAAGAGGCACCACCTACACAAGCCACGTGAGCTTCTTCAAGCAAGTACATTGCCAAATCATCCGAATCTGCAATCTTACGTTCGCCGTTACTCTTTCCAAAGAAAGCATCGCATTTCGGGAACAGATAGAAAGCACCTTGCGGAACGTTTACCTCAAATCCCGGAACTTCCTTAGCCAACTTCACAATCAGGTCACGACGGCGTTGGAATGCTTTCTGCATTTCTTTTACCGGTTCTTGTGTTCCTGTATATGCCACTTCAGCAGCTTTTTGAGAAACAGAACAAGGACCTGAAGTGTACTGACCTTGCAACTTGTTGCAAGCTTTTACAATCCATTCCGGACCGGCAATGAAACCGATTCTCCATCCTGTCATAGCGTAAGCCTTGGATACACCGTTTACAATCACTGTACGTTCCTTCATTTCTGGGAATTGAGCGATACTCTGATGTGCACCAATATAATTGATATGTTCATAAATCTCGTCAGCGATTACTATCACCTGCGGATGTTTAGCCAATACTGCTGACAATCCGGCCAATTCTTCTTTTGTATATACAGAACCTGTCGGATTAGACGGAGAACAAAGAATCAATGCTTTCGTCTTCGGAGTGATGGCTGCTTCCAGCTGTTCCGGAGTAATCTTGAAATCTTGTTCGATACCTGCCGAAACAATTACGGGAGTACCTTCTGCCATTTTCACCATTTCCGGGTAGCTTACCCAGTAAGGAGCCGGCACGATGACTTCGTCACCCGGATTTACCAATACAAGGATGGTATTACAAACAGATTGTTTGGCACCATTGGCACACGAAATTTGAGCGGCTGTATATTCCAGACCGTTTTCTTTTTTCAGTTTCTCAACAATAGCATTGCGCAAAGCCGGATAACCCGGTACCGGAGAGTAACGAGAAAAGTTATCATCTATGGCTTTTTTCGCAGCTTCTTTGATGTGGTCAGGAGTATTAAAATCCGGTTCTCCTACACTTAAGTTAATAACATCAACACCCTGTGCCTTGAGCTCGTTGCTCTTTTGCGACATGGCAAGCGTCGCCGATGGCGACAAGCTGTTCAAACGATCTGATAATTGATTCATTTTGTATCTATTTTATTGTTGTTGAGTGAAAATCGTTGCAAAATAAGCGATAATATTTGATATATGAAAACAAATTGGCAATTTACTTATTAAAATGTAAAGTATGCCCCATTCTTTCTTTCTTTGTTCTCAAGTATCGTTCATTATACGGATTAGGAACTGTTTCAACAGGTACATTTTCTACTATCTCCAATCCGTATGCTTCCAAACCAACACGTTTCACCGGATTATTTGTCAAAAGTCTCATTTTGTGTACTCCCAGTTCACGAAGGATTTGTGCGCCTACTCCGTAATCACGCTCATCGGCAAGGTGTCCCAAACAAATATTCGCGTCAACGGTATCCATACCGTCTTCCTGCAACTTATATGCTTTCATCTTTTCCATCAGACCGATGCCACGTCCTTCCTGATTGAGGTAAACCACCACGCCTTTTCCTTCTTTTTCGATCATTTCCATCGCTTTATGCAGTTGCTCGCCACAGTCACAACGTTGTGAGCCAAGGATATCTCCAGTAGCACAAGAGGAATGGACACGTACCAAGATCGGTTCGTCTTCACTCCATGTTCCTTTAAATATAGCCATGTGCTCCAATCCGTTTGATTTCTGGCGGAAAGGAATCAGACGGAACTTTCCGTGTTCGGTAGGCATATTTACTTCTACTCCTTTTTCTACAATGGATTCCTGTTTCAGGCGATAAACGATCAGGTCATGGATAGAAATCAGTTTCAGCCCGTGTTCGTCTGCCATCTGACGGAGTTCGGGCAAACGTGCCATTGTTCCGTCTTCACTCATGATTTCCATCAAGGCACCTGCGGGGTAAAGTCCTGCCAGACGAGCCATATCAATCGTAGCTTCTGTATGTCCGGCACGGCGAAGTACTCCTTTTTCTTGCGCGTACAACGGATTGATGTGTCCGGGACGCCCGAAAGTAGCCGGTGTAGAAGTCGGATCGGCCAACGCCTGAATAGTAGCGGCACGGTCGGAAGCGGAAACACCTGTTGTACAGCCTTCCAATTTGTCAATAGTAACCGTAAAAGGAGTTCCCAACACGGAAGTATTATCACTTACCTGATGCGGTAAATCCAACTCCTTGCAACGAGACACTGTGACAGGTGCACAAAGTACGCCACGTGCATGTTTCAACATGAAATTTACTTTTTCGGGAGTTATCTTTTCAGCTGCAATAATCAAGTCGCCTTCGTTTTCGCGGTCTTCATCATCCACTACTATGACAAACTTGCCTTCTTTAAAGTCGGCAATCGCATCTTCTATTCTATCCATTTTAATAGTCTCTTTCATAACACTTATTTATTGATTTTCTGTATGATGAATTGAATTTGTTCATTGTTCTTTATAATCCGTTCCATATCCTTAGCCAGACGAACGCGGAACGCCCAGATGCGGAAATAGAAAAATAAACCGATAGGGAAAATGACTCCGGCCACCAGATTCAACCAATATATATGGAACGGGCGCACATGAGCAGAAACGGAAATAACCGGATAATTGTTTAATGCACCGATCAAAGTGGCAGATTTCGTATTGGACATTTCTTCAACCAACGCTTCCAGCTTTTCATTGATTGCCATCACCTCGTTATCATCCTCACTCGCCATCCACAACTTAAAGTAATTCGGTGCTTTTTCCAATCGTTTCCTGGCGGCATACGCTTTACACTCTGCCGAAAGTTGTTCCAAATCACCCGTCAGACGTGCGTAATCAGGATCATGAATAATCACTTCTTTCTTAAATATATGGCGCACACTACGAATTCCCACAATCTTTTTAAACCAGTTGATATAAGCATCTGCATTAAGCACCACAGAGTCTTTATTCGATTTATAAGTAAGGAAGATTCCTAACGGGGCAAGGACTGCGCTACTTGTCCACATCCCCATCCAAACAATCCACTTACCGTCGCGGGCCATTTTATATCCTGTATTATCAATGATATAATAAATGATAAACACCAACACTGATACGATGACCGGCATTCCCAGACCTCCTTTACGGATAATACCGCCCAACGGAGCTCCGATAAAGAAGAACAGCAGACAAGAAAGTGAAATCGTTATCTTCTTATGCCATTCCGTCTTATGTTTTCGAATACTATAATCATTGTTCTCCATCGTGAATTTCTTGAACCCAAGATCGTTAGCCACGTTCTCCGCACGACTGACAGCAGAAGAAATCACCTTCTGTTTCTGCGTTAAAGAGGCTACTTCGTAAAGACTATCTACATTATATTCATAAATATCCGCCTTTTCTATTTTGATCGTATCTTCTTTTGTCAATCCATAAGAAGGACGGAAATTTCCTTCTGCCACTTCCCTGTAATACTGTCGTCCGATACTGTCTCCCACAACCGTCATTGAGTCAATGGAACTCTGCAACTGCGCCATGTCCTTAGCACTGGACTGCTTACCCATAATCTCACCGTCAACCATATTGAAATCGGAATTAAACTCAATAATGGTATGTTTTTCCCTGAATTCCTCGCGTCGGTAAGGTACATTCTCCGATTTCATACTTTGAGCTTTCAGATTCTCAAATAAATCTCCGCTATACAAATGCAGCCAAAGATGCTGTTTATCCGCGGTCATCTCCAAACGCCCGGAATCAGCATATATAATACGTGCTTTCTCAAAGCCATCTTTCATACTATAAATCAGCACATCATATAGCATACCGGTCTTCCGGTTCTTCTTAGCTACCTTTAAATTATAGTCCTTGATTTCAGAATAGAAAACTCCTTCCGGAATGTCCAACTCCGGAGATTTTTGTTTCATCGAAAGGATCAGGGTTCCCAGCTTAGCCTGGGCGATAGGACCTACTACATTTTGGAAATAGAATGAGACACCGACAAGTCCGCAAACGAAGAAAGCAAGCGGACGCATGATTTTAAGGAGAGAAATACCTGCGGCTTTCATCGCAAGCAATTCATAACGCTCGCCAAAGTTACCGAAAGTAATCAAAGAAGCCAGTAGCACTGCCAATGGCAACGATACCGGCACTAATGTTAATGCGGAATAAAAGAAGAATTGAGCCATTACGCTCATCTCCAATCCCTTTCCGACCAATTCGTCTACATATCTCCACAGGAACTGCATCATGAATATGAACAGACAGATGAAGAATGTACCAATAAAGAGCATCAAAAAACTCTTTACGATGAATATATCTAATTTCTTTATGCGTAGCATCTTAATAGGTTCGTGCAATTAGGATGCAAAATTAGCACAAAAAAAGGAGCATCGAAAATTTTTAGTTGAAAGTTAACTAAAAACCACAAGTTCTTCTTAATTTAGCTACTTGTGACTCCCACAATTCTTTCATATCATCCACTTCATCCGGCTCTGCGAAATCGGTAATTTCCAACACATAGTCACTAGTCAGCTCATTATAAGTCATCTTGATTTCAAAATAATCGCGCTCGTTTTCATCATCCTGCCAACGGAAGCGGATAAAAGAGAAAGAGCGAATGGCAATAATCTCTGCTTTCCTCAGCTCTGTCTTCCCCCAATGAAACTCTACTATTTTATCGTCAGAAATAACTTTGTCGGCAAACCAGTCCTCCAACCCGGTCGGTGTACTTATAGCTGACCAAAGAATATTTTTAGACGTTGCATTCAATAAATACTCCAAATGAATCTTTTCCTTTTTCATAGCAATTTCGAATTGTTTTTACGTGTGCCAAGATAAATACTTTTTTCTAAATACATCGCATAAATCAGACACTTTATTTAATTATTCTTTCATTATCGGACCTCAAACTCCCTGTTTATAGGGAAAATCAAACCCCTTCTTAAAGAAAAAACACAAAAAAGTTATGAATTGTTTTGGAGATTATAAAAAATCATCTATCTTTGCACCCGCAATCGAGAAACGATGGCGGGATAGCTCAGCTGGTTAGAGCGCATGATTCATAATCATGAGGTCCCCGGTTCAATCCCGGGTCCCGCTACTAAGAAAAGCATTGAAATTGAGACTGTTAGGAGGCTTCCACTCTTGGCGGTCTTTTTTATTAAAACAAGATGGGAACACAACGGGAACACAAAACGATATTAATGTTCACAAAAAAAGGAACACATTATATATAATGTATTCCCCTCTTCGCAAAGAATATATTCAAGATTTACACTATAATTTTTCTACTTCCTCTTTAGACAAACCGGTTGCTCCTATAATTAATTCTGTCGGAGAACCTACCTGCTTTAAATAACTAGCAACTTTTATTGCTTTTTGTTTTTCTCCTTCCGCTCTTCCCTCTTCTCGTTCCGTATAGATATTATCACGCAGAATTACTATATTATCTAAATGACGATAATAAGCCGCCAATTCATCCTTAGTCATACTATCCAACTTCAATCTCTCACGTGCTTCTTCAAGACCTGGAGCTGTAGCACTAGAAGGAATCTCCCCCGTATTCAAATAATAGATCCATTCTTCCAAAGGACTCTTGGCTACCTGATCAAAACCATTCACTTTCAAGATATAGTATTCAGGATATAACTGGCTAACTGTATCCACTTTAAACGTCTGCTTTTGGAAAGGAGTTAGTTCTAGAATGTCCCCCTGATGGATACCTCTAAACTCTGTTTTTCCATGATAAACAAAATCTGTCCCATGTCCTAGTGAGAAATAGACAATATTAACACTATATACCTTACGTACTTTATCATAGCTCTCCCCTCTGTTGATATATTCAGTCACCAATTTAGAAGTACCGAACAACATACGTTGAAAATATGCATATTCATTGTTATTCTGCACTTCTATCAAGACAAGCTCACCCTTAGAATTTTCGGCGAGCATATCGACACGGTTATACTTGTCATATTCATCCTCCTGATTGCTTTCACTTTCAAGAAGCTTCTGGATAACGATTTTCTCACCCAATAACGTAGTAAGCAAACCTTCAAGTACACTAAAGTTTGCCTTATTACGGAGAAGTCTCTTCATCGCCCAGTCAAAGCGGATTATTTGGTTATTGTTATTATTCATATTCTTCCACTTAATATATTGATTACTACAAAGGTAAACAAAATGATGTAGAGTAACAAGAAAGATGGCAGTTTTCAGTATCCCCTGTTATATATTTCAATATACAATAAATACACTGACTCTTATTCATTCGTTAATTGAAGATTTTGATTTATTTTAAAGCAATCGGTGTTATATGCAACAAATATGTTAGTTACAGTTGAAGCATCAGTTTTTGTCCAACTAAATTGTTCTAAAAAATACAGCTGTCGTTCTTCTACGTATCACCAATTTAAAGCTGAATATCAAAACTATCATATTTATATTTCTTCAATGCAAGCTATTTTAAATCAGATTATAGCGAGAAAAAAAAGGGTACACAAATATGCACCCTTTAAAACAGAATCTATTTTTATCCAAAATTCAAACACAAGATAATACTTATGAGATAAATATTACAACTAAAACAAAAAAACAACTATTTTTTAATAAAGCCAATAAACTATTAGATAGATAAATTATTAGATTATTCTTTCATGATCCCTATAAAAAAGGGAATACACAGTAATCATCCGCATATTCCCTTCACAAATAACATATTTAAGATTTACACTATAACTTTTCTATTTCTTCTTTAGACAGTCCAGTAGCCTGTGAAATAACATCAATAGTTATTCCTAACTTTTTAAAATTACGAGCATTCTCTCTTTTTTCTTCCTCTCTTCCTTCTTCCCTTCCTTTCTTTTCCGCCGTAGATATAACACTATACCAGTCACGGAAATTTTTCAGACTGTCCCAATATTCACTCAGTTCAGTCTTGGTAAACTTAGCTATCTCCGCAGTTTCAAAGAGGCGGTCAAAAACTCTGTTCTGTAATGCTCTGGGACGTTCAAGCAGAGAGGCAAGGTTACGCAGGACAAAAAGCCACTTGTCAAACATACTCTCCAACTCATCCTCAGTCTTATTGAATTTGGGCATCTCAAGATAAACAAAGGTAAGTTTATCATAGAACACCTTGTGCGTGTAAAGATCCACAAGTTTCACCTCATGATGGAAATACTCCTCATCAGAATTGTCAAAGGAAAAATTCAGGATACCCACTACATAAACAGCCTTCAACTCATAATCCCATTCCCCTCGTTTAGCCTGTTCACGAATAGGGAAAGTGGAATAAAAGACACTGCGGTCCTTAAAGAACTGCTGCTCGCCACGCTGCATTTCAACCAGGAACTTCTCTCCCTTCTCATTCTCACAATATACATCAAATACGGCCCGACGGTCATATTCCTGTGTTCCAAGATGCTCTGCATTAAGATAAGTTACATCCTTGATTACTTCCTCCTTGAATAAGAGCGCATTTAAAAAGCTAATTAACAACTCCTTATTCATAGCTGTTCCAAAAAGCAGTTTAAATCCAAAATCGGTATATGGATTTACATATTTATCCTGAATTCCTTCTGTTCCCATGTGCTTTCTATTTTTATAATTTCAAAATCAAATCGCGGAAATATCTCATTGTATAACCAACACGAGAGGCCGTTAAAAATGCCTCAATAAACCTTCCCGACACTTATGTACAAAAGTAGCAATAATCAAGTAAAAATCAAGCAGAAAGAGGCTATTTTAACAGAAAGATAAAAAGTAACCGGGATTATTCTTTAATTGTATATAACTCTGATATTTACAATTCATATGACTTCAGTGATCATACAGGTCATTCTTTTAGACCATCCGGCTTCCTCTCATTATCAAGATATAATATCAGGCCGTTTTTCTCCCCCTCCCATCACCCGAAATCCTTATAGATGAGAATAAATTGAAGCACAGAGATTGCACCGGTACTAAATGGTGCACACAGCTTCAAACAAGATTAAACAATTTCCGGGTTGAGCCCAATACTTAGAAGATCATTGGGAGATTCAATTCGAAGGATAGCAGCGGTACCGGTAATTATTACAGCTACAGTCTGGGCAATGAAAGTATGACAGCCTATCAAAGAGCCAAGTCAGGACGAAGAGTCTTGATAACGGCTCTTTATTTTTTTCTTCTCCTTTTCCTTATCATTCATTTTACTTCCCTTTCTTCTCCTTCCCTCTTCACCTTAAACCCTTATATATGACAAGAATAAAAACAAGAGAAAAGAGAACAAGAACATATTATTAACTAACAATTAAAATCAAGAGAAAAATGAAACATTTAATGAAAGGAATCAGAATCGCAGCATACATTGCTGAGATCATCGTGGCAGGTTCAACTATTGTGGAACTTGTAGAGAAGTATGGTGGCAGGAGCAAACGTAAATCCGCCGCAAGTAAAGTTGATACAGGCAATGTAACAACTGAAAACCCATAGAAACGTCTAGTGAATGGATTATGATAAGGCACAGGACGTAATTATAACCATCCTTGAGGTAACCACATCCATACTCAAGGGAATCAAGAAGCTAAGAGGAATATTTGTAAAAGCAAAGAAATAAACCTCTTGGCTTTTTCTTTTATCGGATTTTATTAACCAATTAAAAACTATAAAAATATGGAAACAACCAATTTATTATTACCATCCACAAGGATGACAAGAATGGGTATGGTCAACCCAACCTTTATCGAAGATGCAGTAATCGTATCAGAAAAGGAACAGAAGAAGGAACATCCCAATTTTATTGAATCAAACACTTCAGGCATTACACTTGAAGAACTGGAAACGAACTGTATTGTACCCAGCTTTGGAGACAACCAGCTTACAATCAGCCACCAGACTTTTATACACCGTATTGAGGAGGCGGCAAGCATGTTTTTTGCAGGAGAAACTTTCGGTAATACGGAAATCAGAGTCTCACACAAGATTTTAGGCAGACATCCTTCCGCACTGACAAAAAGGAAGGAAGAACTCAAACCTGAAGACGAAACCATCTATTATCAGAGAATGGCATTCTGTTTTCATATCCGAACCATATGTCGGGAAATAAACGGTGAGGAAGTGCATCTTTGTATCGGCGGCGTAAGAAGCCTGAACGAAGAGAACCTGTACGGAAAAAAATCCCCTGAAAAATTTAAAATCTTTATCGGATGGAGAGTCAGGGTATGCAGTAATCTTATGCTGACATGTGACGGCTTGACAGGACGTCTGGAAGTGATGGGCGATACGGATATCTATATAGCCGCACTAAAACTGTTTCAGACATTCAATCCCGAACAAAATTTGAGACTTCTTGAAACCCTGGGGAGAACAATGATTTCACAGGAACAATTCTGCCAGATAATCGGACGTTTACGGCTTTACCAGGTTTTACCGGCATCACAGATGAAAGAATTGCCGAAAGTTATCCTGGGTGATTCAAACATCAATGCAGCCACCAAAGGCTATATTGACAACCCTAACTTCGGCTTACGCGGAAGAGCAAAAATTTCATGCTGGGACCTGATGCAGCTTCTTAACGAGGCGGCCAAACAGTCCTATATTGACAAATTCCTCGAAAGGAATCAGAACGCCACAGATTTTGCAGTGGGCATTCAGAAAGCCTTGAGAGGGGAAGACACTGAAAATTACGGATGGTTTCTGAGATAAACCGGAACATCTAAAAATCCTATGAAGGGAGAAAGATCTAAAAATAACAAACAAGGTCTTTCTCCCTTCTTTTGTTGAATTAAAATCAGAAAGGAGAAAATATATGAGCGTAACATGTATACAGGACATATACCATTGTGACACCTGTAAATCAGCACTAGACGAGCACGGAAGGAATTGCAGGCACGGGATGTTATTTCCCCTGCTTCTTTTAATGGGAAACTTTAAAAAGTGCATGAATTATGAATTTGATACGGAGAAGGTGGAACTTCAGTTGCTAAGAAAAGAAAATGAACGGACAGAGCACACCGGTGAGTAAAACGGGAATGGTTCTGAATAAAATGGAAAGGAATAAAGTATGGCACATTACACCTTCGATATAATCAAATATACCTTAATTACCGAAGAGGGGGAAACGTACAAGGACTTCATAGAAATGATGCCCTCGCTGACAGTACAAGCAACAAATTATATTGCAGCTACTTTAAAAGCCGAAAAGGCATATCCGTCAGATAAATATGTACACCAGCTCATTGATACTGACGCAGAAAAATGGCCGGTCAATGCAACTATATTTTAACTAAAAACGAATCAGAAAGAAAAATGGAAAGATTTGAAATTGAAAACAGCAGAGAGTTCAAGGCGGCACAGGAATTGGCAAGGGCCTTGAATGATTACGGGTGGAATGAAAAACGATTCGCACTTGCAACGACAACATTTCACCAAACCCTACAACAGACATTATTCAGGACTATTGTAGAGATATTGACAGTGTATGCAGATCCTCAAAGAAGGACGGACCTAAGAAATGAAGCATCAAAAGAAGGTGCAAAAAAGTTAATGGAAGTGCTGGAAGAACTACATATTCCATTCATTTGAGAGACGGTTGAAACATACCGGAATTATATCTGAGGAGGATATCACAATCAACGTGGTGTCCTCCTTTTTTATTTACCAACATTTTAAAACAAGAAAGATTATGTTATACTACAAATTTAAAAATTATGAAGAATTCAAGGACATGTTTGGAATTATCAAGCATGGAAACGGGGTATGCAGCAGAAAAAACAAGATACTGCTGGCATATATCAGGAACAAGAGATTACTGCATGAAGCAATAGAGACAAACAATTATACGCTGCTTCATATTTCCTCAATGGCGGAATTGAAGAAGACCATTACCCGGACAATAATTATAAGCGGGCACTCAGATATGTCATTACGTTATGTCTTGGAGCTGGACGGAGACTTCTTTTACTCCAGGAACTTTGAAACGGACGAACTGAAAGGGCTGTGTAAAGACGGGGATACCAGATCAATCCGCTACATTAACCATGAAAACGGAGGAAAGGTGTTTAAAATGAAAGCGGGAAAACTCTACCGCTCGCTCATACTGGAAACAGAATTCGGCAGAACCCTCCCTGAACAGATAGTGACTTATCTGTGCGAGGAATTCTCGGCGGACTGGCAAGGGTATACTCACGGCAGGTTACCGAAGAATAAACTGCATGTTGACAAAGACTTTGAGAGAATCTATTCATCAGACTGCTGTAAAGGAGATTTTCATTCCTGCATGGTAGACAGGAAACTGCATTATTTCTATACGAATTCAGTCGATGCAAGCGCGGCATACCTGATCAATGAAGAAGGAAAGGTGACAGCAAGGTGTGTCATCTACAACAGGGTTACAGACCAGAATGGAAAAATATGGAGACTGGCGGAAAGACAATACGCTACCGATGAGAACAACACCCTCAAACGTGCTTTAATAGATGCTCTGATAAAGGGAGGACACATTGACGGTTACAAGAAAGTTGGTGCCGGATGTGGTGATTCAAGAGCTTTTGTTGACCTGGAGGAGAATTCATTGTCAGACAGGAAATTCAGGATAGAATGTGACCTGGACTATGACGATACCCTAAGCTATCAGGATTCATTCAAATGGTACAATCAATCCGGGAGGACAGCGGACAATTACGGAAGTGGCGACATCGCACTTGATATTACTGACGGTTCTTTGAATGGTGAGGAGGAATACGATGATTTCCATGAATACAATTGTCGTGAAATCACCACCGTATATTATCATGGGCAGGAATATTATTGTGATGTAGAGAATCTGGGAGAATTTACATGGATAGAGCAACTGGAAGAATACCACCATGACTCCGACGTACTATCATGCTCCGAATGTGAAGAGGATTTCCTAAAAGAGGATAAATACTATTCAGAAATAACGGAAGAGGACTATTGCTGTGAAGAATGCCGGAAGAAAGCAGAACAGGAATACAAAAAGGAAAACTGGCATTATTCCGACTATGATGAGGAATACTACGAGCATGCAGAAGACATAACCATATACCGGGTATGGAACAATATCCTTTGTGAATATGAAAGAAAGACAATATCCGTAGAGTCAGCACAAAGACTGCTGGAAGCGGAAGAACTTCATAAATTGAACGGCAAACTTTATGACGGGATAGATGAAGAAACAGGATTGCCTTATGCATACGAGATGAATGAAATAAATGTTTAACCCACAAAAAAAATAAAAATTATGGAATTGCTTAAGAAATTATACAAGGTTTATAGCCCGAGCGGAAAAGAACGGACGATGATTAAGTTTATATGGAATTATACCAAGAGAATTACCGGTACCAAAGTTGAAACAGACGCAGCCGGGAACTTATATATAACAAAGGGGGAAGCGGAATCATACCCTTGTATCGTAGCACATCTTGACCAAGTGCAGAGGTTACATTCAAAAGACTTCACGACTGTCGAAACGGGAGAAATCATATTCGGTTACAGTTCCCGGAATAAAAGACAGGAAGGACTCGGAGCCGATGACAAGAACGGAATCTGGATAGCACTCAAATGCCTGAGAAAGTATGACTCCTTAAAACTGGCGTTCTTTGTCAGCGAAGAAGTGGGATGTGTCGGTTCAGGAAAAGCGGTGATGGATTTTTTCAATGACTGCCGCTTTGTTATACAGCCTGACAGACGGGGGTATCAGGACATTGTTACAGAAATCGGCTGGACTTCACTATGTTCTCCCAAATTCCTTCAAGCTGCCGGATATAAAAAGTTCGGATACAGGGAAACACATGGAATGATGACGGATGTGCAGGAACTAAAGGAACGGGGGCTTCAGGTCAGTTGCATCAATCTCAGCTGTGGATATTACGAACCACATACGGACCATGAATTTACGATAAAGAAAGACCTCATGAGCTGTCTGTCACTGGTAGAGCATATCATTGAGAATTGTACTGACACTTATCCACACCAGACAGAAATATTGGACGGACGATGGAGGAGTTATGATGAATTTGACGAAGCTGTAGACGAAATATTTGCACTGCTCGATCAGGGGGAATTATGGAGCATAGAAGACCTCTATTATATGTACCACTCCGTTTTTCCGAAACTGGATATGGAGGATTACCAGAGAATTTACACTGAATATTACAACTTAAATAAAATCGAATATGGAAAACAAAAATTATGATCTGAAACTGGCAGGATATATATGGTCAATCCTAAAGACACAACCCGTTATAGTAATGTCGTGGGGAGTAGATATGGATACGATAAAACCGGTCAAAGGCGGACTGGAATTTCATGTGCAGGGATTCAAGCATACGGGAATGGTACAAATCATTCTCGATGAAGGAAAGGACCTGTTTGAAATACATCTTATCCCTGACTCTGAAGGAGAAAGAAAAATAATAGAAGACGTTTACTTTGATATGCTCGTTTCTATAATAGACGAGAATGTGGAGAAAACGGATGATTATGAAAAAAGGATTTCTGATACATACGATATTATAAGGTATTAGGGAATCTCTGAGAAATTCAGAATCTAAAAATACGGCTTTCTGTGAAAAAGTAGAGTTTATAGGAACCTGAAATCTCACGGAAAGCCTTTTTTATGTAATAATATGAATGGTTCCATAGATTAGACGAGCATCTAGTCAGCGGAACCACTGTTAAAACTATTGAAATTTAAAATCAATGAACAATCAATATGTAGCTTATCTTCGGGTAAGCACACAGAAACAAGGATATTCAGGACTGGGACTTGAAGCACAAAGGGAAATTATACAGAAATATCTTCGTGACAAAACTCCGGTTGTTGAATTTGTTGAAATTGAATCAGGTCGAAAAAAGGACAGGCCCAAACTTAAAGAGGCATTAAGCCTTTGCAGAAAAACGGAAGCGACACTGATCGTTGCCAAATTGGACCGGTTGGCTAGAAATGTTTCCTTCCTGTCAAATCTTCTGGAGAATGATGTGGAGATCGTGTTTTGTGATTTCCCACAAGCCAATAAGATGGTGTTGCATATCCTGTCGGCAATCTCACAATACGAAGCGGAACTGATAGCGGCAAGAACAAAATCCGCCCTACAGGCAAAGAAGGCAAGGGGATTCAGGCTGGGTAATCCGGAACACTTAATGGACAAACATGAACAGGCAATTCAGAACAGTATCAGAACCTGCAGGGAGAAAGCGGATAACAATCCCAATAACAGGAGAGCTGTCGCCATGTTGCGTACATTAGTAAAAGAGGAACATACTCTGCAGGAGATAGCGGATATTCTTAATAAAGAAGGATTTGTAACGTCTAAAGGATACAGGTTTTACAAATCAACGGTTTACAAATTAATCAGAAGGTATAATCTGAAATAAGAAAGTTTATAATCTGTTATATGACAATCAATGGTAACATGAGTTTTGGGTAACAGAAAATCTTTATAAGAAGAGAAGCTGAGGGATGCCCCGGCTTCTTTTTTCTTTCTTCATCGGGTAAGTCGGAGACGGAGAGTATACGATAGTAAATACATAGCCAGTAGGGACAGTGTAGATGTTATAAAATATACTACAAAAAATGTACTTCTATTATAAAATGTACACGATTTGCAAACTTTTTTATAACACTTTTATCTCCTTCCAGGAGTTATGTATGTCACTTCGTTTTTTACCTTTATGCCCAGCTAACCCCGTCATATCGGCTAATATCTGCTATCAAACACTGCATCACATATGGTGGGAACAGTGCCAAAGCCCATTAACGGCCTGTTTGCGTCGTGTTATCCAGATAATCGCCGGACATATACCAGAGTGCTCATACCCTAATAGATTAATTATTATTTATAAATTTCCCTAAATAAAACGTCTGTATTAGATATAAAAAAGGGATTTACAGCATACTTCTTCAAAGTATTACTTTATTACAATAACAAGTGCATTCAGGAGCGGATTTATTCCTAATAGATGCAATTGTATAACCGTCGTATTGGAAGCAATAAAGAAACAACCCTGTGAGAATCGGTCCACAGCGCTGTAACATATATTTAAGCAATGTATATCATCCACCACTAATGGCAAACGATAAAGAAATATGTAATTCACAGAAGGTACTGTCGAGACAATACACCAACTTTGTGGAGGATTGTAACAAAAGTATATGGATTAAAGACAAAATGTGTTGATAACTGTATTTTTCTCCATATATGGTATTTTATTAATAAGTTATCCTATCTGGAAATTTGTGTTCCTTGGCCCAGCCATCCTCCGACACCTTCAACCAGTTTCCAAGTTCCTTTTTCAGTAACTTTGTCTGAATTGACGGAATTTCCTCTATTTTCAGAGAATGTATCTGATAAGGATCCTTCAGATTATCAAAAAGTTGATAATTTCCATCCCCTGTCACCAAATACGAGTAGCGGTCAGTGCGTACACCTTTCTCTTTCTGCTGATAGAAAAACTGAGAAACAGGTTTCTTTACCTTCCTATATTTACCCGTAAGAATACCTTGTGAATAATCCTTTCCCTTCACCGTTTCAGGAAGTTGGTCTCCAAGGTTCATCATACCCAGCAAAGTAGGCATAATATCTGTAGCGCCCAACATCAGATCGTTCACTCCTGGTTTCAGTTGACCGGGATAACGTATAAAGAACGGAATAGAAAAAGACTCATCATAAATCACACTCTTTGCCATACGACCGTGGCTACCCATCATTTCCCCATGATCGGCAGTGAATATCAAGATGGTATTATCAGTCAATCCTTCTTCATCCAAAACTTTCAACACCCGACCTATCTCATCGTCCACACTCTTCACCAAAGAGAAATAAATTTTTGCCTGAAGTGTCAGTTGTTCCAAGTTTTTCACTTGTGTACCCTCACCAAATTTCACATTAGGACGTAGCAATACTTCTTCCGGTTTCAAATCTTTATAATATTGATTAAACACCTCTTCCTTACAATCCGTAAGTCTATGATAAGGGGTATGAGGTGGATTCAAACTCCAGAATAAACTGAAAGGCTTGGAAGCGTCTCGTTGTCCTTGCTTATTTCGCAGATAACCTATCACTACATCCGCTTCAACCTCCAAGGTAAGCCGACGATAACGGAACGGCTCACCATCTTTCTTTCCACCCACCAATTCAGGACGATTGGAATAGGCAGTAGCATTAAAATGATTGTCTTTCAATTGCTGAAACCAGTACTTATTACTCTTGCGCCCTCTTCCTTCAGGAATATAGGTATCGTATGGATACACACAATGTCCGCCAGGTGCTTCAGTTGTACCTACATAATTATTCTCCTTGTCAAACAGGGCTTCCGTACGATGCCAATGCGTTTTTCCCACATAAGCCGTTTCATAACCAGCTCCCGCAAGTACATCAGTGAAACAAACCAAGCTGTCGGGAATACCGTTTTGATTGTTCACATGGCAATTGCCCGGTACTCCATTCTTCTCAGGGAATGCACCTGTCATCAACATAGCACGATGAGGACTACTTAACGGACAAGTACTGCACGCCCGATTAAAAATCACACTCTGTTTTGCCAGTCTATCCAAATTAGGGGTATGAACCGGATCACCTACCGTATTCAGAACATTACGATATGCCACATCATTCCATATACTCAATGCATTCAACCTATATTGATCAGGAAAAATATAGACCAAGTTCGGGCGTTGTTCCTGTCCAAAGACCTGTGTACCTGTTCCGGCAAAAAGAGTTACAGGAAGACTACAAATAAGTTTGTATAAAATTGGTTTCATTTCTATTTTAATTTAAAACAAAGGCTACTTTACATTACTCACTTTACTTCAGGCGTACTCTGCGAAGAACATTCTATAATTTAAAAACCTTATCGGGGTATTAAGAAGCAACATTTTCTTTTTCCGTCACTTTATTCATTTCATAAAGTTGAGGAACACTTAAATTAACATGAGTTCGATGTTAATAGAAATATATCGGTCTCTATATCAATAATATATCAGCAAAATATTAGATTTATAGTGTCCAATTATAACATTTAGACAAATACCGTTAAACTCTCAGAGGCTAAAGTTACAGGAGAACTTTACCGAAGCTACGAATTATCACTTGATTCGGCAGAGGACATCTAATCTTGCTTTTATAATAATGCAATATAAACAATTATTTTACAATAAATGTATTAAAAGAGTGCGCCTGTAAAGTTACATTTAAATACTTCTCCCCTAATTGTACCGTCATTTGCTGCGCAACATCACCATAATTACCTGCTACTATCAAATATTTACCTTCTGGAGTCAAGAAAGCAATAACAGACAAATTATCCTCCCCCTTCTCTTTATATTGTAAAACCCTTGTACCTGAAACAACCTGATTACAAAAATGCTTCACCGCATAATATTCTGGTGTATACGTAATAGTCCCGGTTTTAGAATCTACACGAATCAAAGCATTTTGTTTCCATCCCCAGCTACTTTTTCCTTCGTCAGATAAAATCGCATTCCAAAAAGTATACTCCTCACAACCATTACCTATATAATGATTGATCAACCTAAATGTATGTTCTGCCGCTTTCCAATCAAACGTTCCTGAACCACATTCACTCTCTGTCTGCATATACTTATAATACGGATATTTCTTGCGGATAGCAGGCAAAATCTGTCCTCCCCACCATTGAAATCCTAATCCTTCCACTGCATCTTTCATACGAGAATCTGACAGAATCTTATCTACAACATCAAAACGATTGGTATTGAGTGTTCCAAGAAAAAGTGAAACCTCCGGGTGTTGTTTCTTTAACTCCGGCGCCAAATATTCGACATTAAATCTTATAATCCCCTCAGGCGTCCATGCACAACCCGGATAAATGGTATATGCCCATGGTTCATTCTGAAACATCACTCTTGATATGGAAATATTCTCTTCCCGATAGGCAGAAACAAACCTACAGAAATAATTGGCATAGGTTTTCAAATAACGAGAATCCTGAATAAAATAATCATTCACAGCCAATTGCTTTGGATAATATGCAGCATCCTTCCCCGTAGTATTTTCATATAGAACAACATCAGACAAAGGAGACATTTTATTCTGTCCATTCCAACTACGTACTGAATAATAATGGTTAACCTTCATCCAGGACGGCGGTGACCAAGGAGATGCCCAAAAGATTACATCAGGATTACAGTGCAGAACTCTTTTACAGAAAGGTATAATTGTCTTCTTATCACGTTCTATAGAAAAGTACTTTAACTGAAAATCACCGGACACTTCATCACAACTATACCAGTCCCGTGCATAATCATTGGCATTCATCGGTATACGCCCCATGGAAAAACGTAAAGCGCCTTCTTTCGAAAAAAGATTACTTAATACTTCCTTCTATTGTTCAAAGGGCAACAAATTCAAAGCATCCCATCCCAGTTCGTTGAGACAAGTTCCCCATCTTTTGAATACCTGAATGCTTTCTGTTGTATCCACCTTTAAAGCGGGTTCCTTATCAGGCTTTAATTGTAATCTGATTTTCGATTCTTTCCACATATTTCCTTCCGTGCTGTAGATCCATGTGCAGGACTGGGCAAATACACTTTCCACCCCCATCAACAAAACTATAAATATAAAAGTTATTCTTTTCATTTTCTCCTTTTTTAGAATATTTCAATTAACTAAAAATCAGATAAATCTATCCGAGATACCCCCTCGATACCTGGCAACATAATCCCATCAGCCTGTTGAACTTTTATGACGATAATATGTTCCTCCGCGGTCTGATATACATGTGACGGAGTGTTTTTTCCTGCAAACATCTCAGATTTATCATCTCCCCATTGAATATTACCAGACAGTTTACTGCCTGTAAATTCAAGAAAACCAAATGATTTCCCGCTATGCTCTATTGTTACAAGGCAATAGTCCTTAAAAGGGTCTTCTTCCGGTCCCTCCTGCAAAATATCCTCTCCACCGCTACATGAATATACCATGAAAAAAATTAAAGTCAGTCCAATATATTTCAATATCTCCTTCATATTCTCCTATTTCTTATTTTGATTACCTATTGCAAAACGTATTCTTTTTTCTTCATACTCGTCTTCATCCTCTATTTTCTTCCGGAGCACAATGACATACTCTCTGTCAATCAACTCACTTGTATCAATCCGAATCTCCGGGTTATCATCATTAGTAATTCCTGAAAATACCACGTTATTAGTTAGTGAGAGCACCTGATACTCTACCTGGGGACAAGTCTTCAGACTAATCTTCTTATTTTTCTTATCATAAGCAAAACTGGTCATTTTTTCCAAAGGCATATCTTCCTCCTTGAGAATAATTTCAGATTTCAATAGTGAGCCACCCCGCAAATATTCCCAATCCTCTGAATATTTACCCTTGTAATATACTCTAATCCGATCTCCGGCCTTTATTGGTAGGGTTATTTTACAGAAACAGTCTGTTTCACTATGGTAAGAGTCTGCCGGATACTTAACAGGGATTTCCTCGGATATATATTCTTTTATAGTTCCGTTCTTGCCTACTAAAGCTATTCTCAGGTTTCCGTCAAAAGCTGACCGTCCGATGTTGTTAACAGCTCCTATACTTATTTTAAATTCTTGTTCTGGCTGAATATTAACAGCATCCATTACAAGTCCTTCATAATAGACACCATTCACTTCCTTCCTAATAAGAACCAAATTATCTGTAAAAGCAGAGGTGCCATCCTTATCTGGTATCAAGTTAAAAAAAGCAGCTTGCTCTTGAGTGTATCCACCGCTAGAACTGCCGGAACCCGGATTTGACGGATCCATAACAGTCAATAAGTAATAACCATTCGAACTTCCACTCCACCCCCAATTAACATGATAATAATTTTCCTGGGTATAGCCATCTATTACAAACATATGCCCTCCACCGGATTTAGTAGAAGCTGTATATAGAATCGGCCTTTTTGCATCAAGTTCTTTCCTTAACATCTGATGCCATTCACTCATAACACGGGTAGCCCGATTCTGCATATGAGTCCCCTTATTATATTTCATATACTTTATCATACCTTCCAGTGCATTCTCGTAATATGCCCACGTAGACTTCCTGCCAAACTGTGACTTTGAAATAATGCCACAATCATATATAAGAGTTGCAACCTCATCCTTTATATCAGTATCCGAATTCTTATCAACTTTTACCGGCATCTTGCTCCAAACATAAGGACGATCAAAAGTTTTGCTTGGTATCTGGGTATTCTTATCAGCTTGTAGAGTATAAACAGGTACAGTTCCTACACCCTGATCCGGCCATTGATAATATTGCATAATAATCGCCATTGCAGTAGCTACACAGCCGGTAATTGACTTTCCGTCACTGGTTGTCGGAGATAGTCTGTTGAAAGGCGCTTGCTGGTCCCACAAGGCTGTGGTTAATTTCACTATTGGCGTACCAATAGCGTCTGATGCCCGCGTCCAAGCTTTCGAAATATAAGAAGTGCCCACAACATGTTCCTCCCGGACCGCATTAATCTGATTGCGTAATTCATCCATCCAATCAAGCAAGTTGGGAGGCATATTTTCAACTACAAAATGATTCGAGCAAGAGTATCCTAATATCGGCATGGTAACATCATCTCCCGAGATAATCACAAACCCATCACTATCCATACGGTTAAACACATAAAATGCGGGAGATGATCCACCTCTCGTAGTAGTACTTTCACCATCCCAGACGAGCTGAAGTCTGGGAATTCCACCACGGGATCGTATCGTTTCACAAAAAAAACTCATAGCCACTTTTCTAGCCTGCTCCATTGTAATTTCATTAGCAAGAAGAATATGCTTTGAGGAAAATAATATAAGAAAGAAAAGAATATATTTCATAAAAAAAGTATCAGATCACATTGCTGTAGTTAAGAACAGGATATTGGAGTATTCTCTCCTGCCGGGGAGACACTCCAATATTATTTTTATAATTACCATCCGGGATTCTGTCCCAAATTCGGATTTTTAAAGCGTTCTGTATTGGGTATAGGATAAAAATACATATTATCAGTTACCGCACGGGTTTCGAGTAAGAATTTCTCATAACTGATTACCTCATTATTCTTCGTTATTTTTACTCCATATATATTGGCCGTCTGTCCCAGTTCCTTCCAGCGACGTACATCCCAAAAACGATGACCTTCAAAAGCTAACTCAACACGACGCTCATTCTTCAGGCGTTTAACGAAATCTTTTTCTGTAATATCCGACGGAAAACCGGGCAACGAAATATTTGTACGACCACGAATCTGATTTACCGCTTCACGCGCACTCATATTGTAAACAGCATCTTTATAGTTGGGATCATGAAAAGCATTAATCATAGCTTCTGCATAATTAAGCAAAATCTCACCATAACGGAACAATACCCAATTATGCTGTTTTTTCGTAACAGTGCTGCCAGCCTCGAAACTAATCGTGTTATTTACATACTTTTTCAAATAGTATCCTGTAGTAGTGGCATTCTGCAATGGCAATCCGTTAGTTCCTCCTTCCCATATTTCCACAGGGTCTACAGGCCATTTCATTTCATTGCAAACAATCGTATATTTCATACGAGGATCACGATTATCGTATGGATTTGACTGATTATTCCATACAAAAGGAGTACCATCCTTCATATCATACGCTTCCATCAAGTTTTGTGTCGGACAGGTAGATGTCTTTCCACCCTCCACTCCAATAGGAAAATTAGCCTTCTCAAAGTCACCGCTCTCACCTGTCGGACGATACAATATCACCTCAGCTTTCTGATTATTAACGTCATTAAATATTTGAGGATAAGGAACCAAGTCCAAGCCTAAATCTGTTTTCTGTTTAATAATATCATAAGCAGCTTCTGCGGCTTGTTTCCATTTATCTTCACTATCTTCTGAAAATAAAGGGCTGGCCATATACAACGTAACACGCGATTTTAATGCCATAGCAGCTGCCCGCGTAACACGTCCTTTCTCTTTTGTACTGAAATTATCATAATTCACAGGCAAAATCTGTGCAAGATCCGAACATTCATCCACGATGAATTTAGCAATCTTCTCATAAGATTCAGGATTTACCCCGTTAGCTTCATTCTGTGCCAAGACATCTAGTACAAAAGGAATATTGCGATAACGCTTGATTAATTCAAAATAGAAATATGCTCTAAGGAAACGGACTTCATATTGATAATTAGTAAACTCTTTCATTATAGCCTCATAATCATCCGAATATTTCCATTCATCAAATGTCAGTCCGGCAGTTTCCTTCAAATAGAAGTTGGCTGCCCGAATTCCTTCGTAATAATGTCCCCATACATTATCCACCAAATTATTGGCAGACCATGTACCATCCACAAACCGCTGGATATTGGAAGACTTGTAAATATGGACGGCATCATCCGTAGCCGCATCCAGCATGGCCCCATCTATAGAACAAAAGTCCGCTTTTAAGAAACCATATACATTGGTTGCCAGTTGCTTCACACGATTATAGCTATCAAGCACCTCTTGTTTGGTAAAGTTATCAGACTCATCACAATCCATAAAACCACATCCTGTCATCATCAATAAAGATAGAAGCAGTACTATATTTTTAATCTTTATTTTTTTTATCATTGTCTCTCCAATTTAGAATTGTAAATTAAAACCAAATGTATATTGTTTCATCGCAGGATGAGTAACTCCCAACGCCTCCGGATCAGCAATATCAATGCCATCCAGACATAACAGGTCGTGTCCGCGAACATAAAGTTTCACCGATTTCACAACATTCTGCCTACGTAGCCATTTATCAGGTAATTGATAATAAACTTCTAATGTTCGTAATTTCAAAAACGAAGCATCTGTCACCCATAATGAGTTATTATTATAATTATTCGCTGATCCTAATGTAGTTAGCCTGGGTAATGTCCCATTCGGATTATTCTCGCTCCAACGATTTTCCCAATAATATCTGGAAATTGTATTATTGTTAATCAATGGTCGGTACACACTTCGTGTATCCAGCACCTGGCTATAATTGGCCACTCCCTGAAATTGCGCCAAAACTCCCAAGCCCTTGTATTCAGCACCTAAATTGAAACCATAATAAATCTCCGGACAGGTAGCGTTATATCCCATGGCAACTTGATCATATTGATCGATACGTTTATCACCATTCTGATCTTTGAGTTTTAGATCACCGGGACGTACCTCCGACAAATATTGTTTTACCTCACGTTGGTTTATTTCTTCCTGATTCTTATAGATTCCCTCTACTTCATAACCAAATATTTGACCGACACGACACCCTGTACGCTCCAAATAATCATACGGACGATATTCTTCATTCATATTGATAATTTTACTCCGATTGAAGGAGAATTGCCCGTTTATCTGATAACTGAACTCACCTATCCGGTCATTCCAACCTGCCATTAATTCCACTCCATAGTTATTGACAACACCATCATTACGCTTGGGAACGGTCATTCCGAACACAGAAGAAATCGCATTACCACCATCTACCAGAATATCAGTCCGATGATCATAATATCCATCAATAGTTAATGACAACTTCTTCCATACCATGAAATCCATACCAACATTCAACTTATGCGACTTTTCATAAGTAAGCCCGTCTACAGCAATTTGCTTTTCAGTCATACCACTTTGGCTGGCCGGAGTATCCTTGAAATAATAACTATTACCACTTCCCATATAATACTTATACAGATTTACCCCAAAATCCGCCCTTCCAACTATACCATAAGATGCTCTCAATTTTAAGAAATCAACCGATTTTCCTTTCATCCAGCTTTCTTCTGAAAGAATCCAACCAGCACCTATTGACGGAAATATTCCCCAACGATGATTCGGTTCCAAAACACTGGATGCCGAACCCGATAAAGCAAAATCAAGTAAATAACGGTTTTTATAGCTATAATGCGCTTGTCCAACCATATCCATATATGCCCGGGAAGCATTCTGTCCATCACGATCCATCCGGTCCATAGCATAAAGTAAAACTGTATTCAGCCGATGTAATCCCCAATTTCTATCATAATTTAATTGGGCATTAAAGTTAAAGCGGCGGACAATTTCTCCTGTACTGCTGCTAAAACTCAAAGCAGATTCATTACGCAAGTTTTTATATTGGTCTTCTTCTCCATCCCATCCTTTCACTGAAGACTCATAAGCAAAGTTACGAGTATTGGAATCCCAGTAACTAGCATCGCTGTCAAGCCCCACTCGGACTGAAGCAGATAGACCGGGAGTAAGAGTACTCAAATCCTGTTGAATATTCATATCGGCATACAAAGCACGATTTTGTGAACGCGCATATCCCTTACCTGAAATGAGAGCAATAGGATTATTGGAATAAATAGTAGAACCTCCCCATACCTCATTCTTTGTTTTAACAGGAAACACTCCTGAAGGAACCTGGTACAAAGCTGTGAAGATATCATCTAGCTGTGCACCCGGACGATTGTGTTCTGAGAAATTACCTAGCATACTCAATTGCACTTTCGTGGTTTTGGTAGCCTGTATATCAAGATTAGTCCGTATATTCAACTTTGAGAATTTAAGCTGGGTGGAATAATCTTCATTGTCATTGGTCGGCTTCAGAATTCCCTGATCATTCAGATAATTCAACTGTGCATAATATTGTACCTTATCACCCCCTCCCTGAATGGAAAAGTTTGCATTCTGACCAAGGCTATGATTCCGCAAAGCCTCTCCCCACCAATCTACGTCCGGATAAAAGTCTGGGTAAGTACGATCTCTAAACGCGTCTAGTTCACGTTGAGTATAACGGGGGCTAAGATGATCATTTTTCAACCCTTCATTCAAAGCTTGGGCATAAGTATATCCATCTACCATTTCCGGTAAACGGACCGGAGTCCCCATATTAAACTCATAATTGAAATTAATTACCGGCTTGCCAGTCTTTCCACGTTTCGTGGTAACATAAACGACCCCATTAGCTCCTCGTATTCCATACAGTGCCAAAGCTACGGCATCTTTCAAGACAACCACAGATTCTATTTCTTGCACTGTCAGGTCTGATATGGAACGTACAAAGCCATCAACCAATATCAGCGGGCTTTTGCTGTTTGTAGTCCCCAAACCACGTACATACATAGTAGCACCATCTGCCCAGGAACTGCCGGCATTCTGTAACACATATAGTCCTGGAACAGAACCAAATAATGAGTTAGAAGGATTAACACTCGTTTTATGGGATAATTGCCCTGCTGTCACCATTCCTCCCGCAGTAGTAGATTCTTTCCAGTCAACCGAAATACCTCGACCGTACTGCTGTATGCTGTCCGTTTCCTGTGCCAGCATATTTGCCGACACCAGCAAACCTGTCATTACTAATTTTATAGCTTTATTCATAGTATTCTTTTATTTCTTTATTCATTGAATGATTTTCATGATCACCATCCCGGGTTCTGTACTAACCCGTATCCTTTATTCACTTCCTTATCAGGAAATGCACTCAGATACCATTTTGCAGAAAATCCTCCCGGCTTTTGCCATGCTCTTTCCGGCAACTGCGGAAAATCAAATTTATATTCTTTGGTAGTTTTATGGCGATACACATTAATTCCATGCAAATGTTTTGTAAAATCAGATTCACGTTTCCAACGTATCAAATCAAAGAAACGGTTTTCTTCCCATACAAATTCACAAGCGCGTTCTCGAAGTACTGCTTCGCGAAACTCTGTTTTCTCATCCAGTTTTCCTTTCAATACCAGCCCTGGCAAACCAACGCGTGCTCTAACTGCATTGATATACTGATATGCCTCACTGGTACGCCCACATTCATTCAATGCCTCTGCATAAGCAAGATATACTTCAGCCAAACGTAAATAAGGCCAATGAATTACACGGTTATTGTACTCCCCTTTCCGGTCAAGAGCGAATTTACGTCCGGCAATCCCTGTTGACAAACTCTTACTATCCAAATTGTTCTTATTCCAATCCGCACCTTTGGGATAATTCTTTTTATCATTAGCATCTTCCTTGAATACCTCAGCCTTTCTACCTTGAAAATCGTCACCATCCAATAAGATTGTTTCACACAACCGAGGATCACGATTTATAAAAGGATTTTTCTTATGAACAGGATTATCCCAATCAAAATCATCACCATTCGCCATCGGGAACAAGTCAAAACATTCTTTTGTCGGACACCATGCGCCCCAACGTAAACTTTGCAGCAACGTACTGATACCATTTGTCCTAAAATGCCTGCGTACAGAAATTAGGCTCTCTGTAGTACCCCTGGTATAATATGCATCCTGAAATGCCTGACGAATTGTATTTTTAGTTGCCGTTTCTTTTTGTACCAATTCATAAA
Organism: Bacteroides sp. 1001302B_160321_D4; assembly: GCF_015667765.1. NCBI lineage: Bacteria > Pseudomonadati > Bacteroidota > Bacteroidia > Bacteroidales > Bacteroidaceae > Bacteroides > Bacteroides sp. 1001302B_160321_D4. The sequence goes on from NZ_JADPLO010000004.1 coordinate 108,138, forward strand.
AACCACCTTGTTTCCAAGATTTGAAAAAATCTTCCCCCGCTTTTGCCGCATCTTTCCAGCGTTGTTCACTATACCCGCCAAACCAAGTCATCAATTTATCAGAGGCTTCCCCCGGAAAATAAGGCTCGTCAGAATTGAACAACGGACTGGCTACGAACAACAGTACTCTTAGCTTTAATCCCATGGCAGCCGCCCCTGTCATACGTCCACTCTCATTACTCAGATCATCTTCCGGCAAAGCCCAAGGTAATTCTTTGCATGCAATAGCCTCATCCAACAACCGGGTTATGAAATCCACAGTCTGTTGCAAAGTGGCACGCTCCGGTAACCCCATTTCTTCCGGCATAATAGCATGGTCAACAATAGGTAAGGCTCCATAATGACGCAACATTTCAGAATACTGCACAGCAATGGTAATTTTGGCCTCCGCCTTCAAACGCAACTTCTCTTCCGCCGTCATATCCGGTACTCGGTCCACATTATTAATAAAGACCCATGCATGGCGAATCCCTTTCCAAGGATCACGTGCGTACATATTGTATTTAGTTGCATGATCCTCTCCACCTGATTCGTCTTCACTTCCGGCATTATAAAGTCCCGGATAATACAACTTATCCGCTCCTGCATAACCAACATATGACTGTGCCAGATCAGTCAACGATTCTATTGAACCCACACGCATCGAAGTCGAATTATTATAACCGGTAGAAAAGCCATAAGGCAATTTCGAATAAGCATACCATAATACTCTCCGGGCATACTCTGCCGTCGAAAAAATAGTGTCGATAGTAACATCCCCGCTAGGAGGTTTCTGAAGAAATTTCTCCCCTAAAGCAAAATCCTCGCATGATGTAAAAGAAACATATGAGAAGATCAGTAACAGATAAATATATTTTCTTATCTTTTTCATGACTAACTTTATTTTTATAAATTAAAATCCTACTTTCAAGCCCATATTTATCACCATTACTACCGGATACATTGCATTACCGTTGGGACGAGATTCCGGATCTACAATTTTCAATTTATCTAATGTCAACAAGTTATAACCTGTTGCAAAAACTCTCAGACTTCCAATATTGATTTTGCTCAATATTTTTTTAGGAAAATTATAACCAATCTCCACATTTTTCAAACGCAAGTAGGAAGCATCACGTAACCATAAATCCGAGTCTCTGTAATTATTTACTTTATTCGTAAACGAGATGGCAGGAGCTTTAGCTGAATTTCCTTTTTCCGGCGTCCACATGTCATCTATCATATATTTCATTAACGAACGAGAATCTGTGGCTCCAAACGGTTCACGAAAAATATCATCCAATAAGCGGGAAACTTTTGTTGCGCCGGACCATGTCATACTGAAATCGAATCCTTTATAGGAAAATCCCAAATTTATTCCTCCTGTAAGAAGTGGGTAAACTGGATAACCGATAGCGGCAACATCGTACTGGTCTATCTTATGGTCATTATTTAAATCCTTATATTTCACATCACCCGGCTTAGGAATATACCCTGTTCCATGATCCGGTATTGATTTACCACGTTCGGTCTCATACTTTGCCACATCTTCTTCCGAAAAGAATCCATCGTATTTATACCCCATCTGTTGCCCAACCGGCTTACCGGTCTTTCTCATATAATCGTAAGGATAGGGAACTTCATCTTGAAAGACGATCTTATTTTTAGCATAAGCCAGATTGAAACCTATATGATATCTAAAATCATGAATTCTATCTCTCCAGTTTACACTCAGTTCATATCCTTTATTATCAACTTTGCCAATATTGGCAATAGGCAAATTTGCTGCTAAATAAGTTGGCAGAACCTTACGATTTGTGAGAATATCCTTACGACGCTCAATAAAATAATCAAAATTAACTTTTAGTTTGCTGTTAATGAAATAAGCATCCACCCCATAATTCTGCTTTGCAGCCGTTTCCCAAGTTACGTCGGGATTACCAATCTTACTTTCCACTGCACCTTGCCATGCTGTAGATATGGAATTTCCAAAATAATAACTACCTGTCGACGGATTATAAGAATCCGGCAGATAAAGAAAACGATAGTTACCACTCACACGATCATTCCCCACTACACCATAGGAAGCACGAAGTTTAAAATAACTCAACCACGGTTTTAAAGGTTGCATAAAGTTTTCCTCTGTCAGAACCCAACCTGCTGATACTGCGGGAAAAAGACCAAACCGCTTACCTGGCGCAAAATTCTCAGAACCATTATACCCCACGTTCATTTCAACCATATAACGTGTTTTCCAGTCATAAGTAGCACGCCCAACTAAACCGATATAGCTTCGGGGAATAGATTTAAATTCATCCGGATTACTATCCGGATAATATTTCATTGTTTGATTGTACATAGCCAAGGCTGAAACATGATGATCACCAAAATCACGCTTATAATTCATGGCGACCTCCATATACCAGTCTCTGCTCCGGCTTGTACTCTCCGAATATTGAAGATTGGTCTGATCTCCCACTTTACGCAAATTCACTGTACCATCTTCATTTACTATCGTCTCATAATGAGGATAAGAAGTTTTACGCAACTTTTTCAAAGTCACACCGCTATTATAAGATGCTTTTACATGTGCCTTCAAACCTTTAGTGATGAAGTTCAATTTCTGCTCCAGCATAAAATCAAAATTCAGGATATTCCCTGCTGAAGTGTTATATCCTTTTCCATAATATGGATAAAGTCCGTCTCTTACAGTACCCGGCAGACTAAATTCTTTTGTATCAGGCCATATCCATTTTCCATCCATAATACCTACCCCCGACATTGGAATAGCCCAATAAATATCACGGAACAATAATCCGATATCACTACTTCCTTCATAATTCGGCGTACGCTTATCATTAACACGCCCACCTAAATTCATACGCATCAATGTGGTTTTCGTCAGGTCCAAATCCAGATTTATACGATAATTGTAACGGTTATATTTGAAATTACCATCATACTCTTTCTCAAACGACTTGAATAGACCATCTTGCGTCAACACACCCAAGGAAGCAAAATAACGGACTCCTCTTGTTCCTCCGGAAATAGAAAAATTATGTTGCGTTTGCAAAGCCACGTCCTTTATTAACATATCCACCCAATCCGTATCTGGATAAGCTAAAGGATTGCTGTGTGTCCGGTAGGCTTCAATCGCTTCATCCGTAAAAGCAAAGTTACTCTCTATTCCATCCCGACGCTGGGCATTGACATATGTACTTGCATACTCATAACTGTTGGCAAATTCCGGCATACGCGTTGGCATTTGTAAAGAATAAGAAGTAGATACATTTATTTTAGGTTTTCCTTCTTGTCCCCTTTTCGTTGTTACCAAAATAACACCATTAGCACCACGAACACCAAACACAGCCGTTGACGAAGCATCCTTCAAAATAGAAATATCTTCAATTTCATTAGGATCAAGTTGGTTGAACGAACGTTCTACTCCATCTACCAAAACAAGTGGTGACGATAATCCTTCTGTCAACGAACCGACACCACGGACATACATTGTTGCATCATCAGCTCCCGGCTGCCCAGTCTGCTGCACAGTAGACAACCCCGGTAATTTGCCGGTCAATGCATTGGATATACTTGAGACTGGTGATTTAAGAATTTCTTCTGTACCCACAGATGAAATAGCACCCGTCACTGTCACTTTCTTCGTTACGCCATACGCTACAACTTGTACTTCCTGCAACTGCAAAACATCTTCAGATAATTCAACTTTTAAAGTAGACTCGCCCTTATAAACAATTTCTTTACTATCATATCCGACATAAGATATGACAATTGTCGCACCAACAGGAACATCCAGTTTAAAATTCCCATCCATATCTGTTATAACACCTTTACCGGCATTCTTCACCACGACACTGGCACCTATTATAGGCTCGCCATTATCAGTTACCGTACCAACAACCGTCTTACTTTTCTGCTGCATAATATCTGCCGAAACAGCTATACTTTCCGTCACATAGTTCTCTGAAGAAAATGCCTGTTGTCCAAACACAAAAGACATCGCTAGCAGACATACCCATTTTTGGGGTATCTTCATTGGAGTGAAAAAGTCTTTCATTGCATTTAAATTTAAGTTACTAGAATGATTAAAAATTCATCAAATTGACTAAAAAAAACGACCTGACAAAAATGTTTATTCACACTGCGAATATAGTTAGAAAACCAAAAAAACAAAAACCAAAAACGTACATAAGAAGTATAAAAATTATCCTCCCAAGTTCTCTATTAATCATTGTACAAAAAAACACCCTTTTAGTACAAAAAAATCACCATTACAGCACTACTTCTGCACTGATTTACTCTTAGCTTCAATGTCGCAATCCCTTTTCCGCTTCAATGCTTCCAGAAAATAATAATCTGCATAAATCAAAGGGACATCTATTTCGTTTCCATGCGGATAACTTCCAACAGAATGCATCAATAAGAAATTGTGATTTTCACCAATCTTACTCCGATAATCCGATGATGACAAAGAATGCATTACCTTATCTGCCGTCTCTTTATACTTTGCTTTATTCGAATACATGCTCAATTCATACAAGGCGGCAGCCATAATAGCAGCAGCGGAAGCATCTCTTAATTCATGGGGAATATTCACTGCATCAAAATCCCAATAAGGAATCAAATCTTCAGGAAGATTGGGATGTGTACATACGAATTCATAGGCAGCTTCTGCCTGCTCAAGATATTTTAATTGACGTGTATACCTATAACACATTGTATATCCATAAATACCCCAGGCTTGCCCACGTGCCCAAGCTGATTCGTCGGAATATCCCTGAGCTGTGCAACGACTTCGCACCTTACCTGTTCTCATATCATAATCAACTACATGATAAGAGCTCCCATCCATACGAAAATGATTCTTTAAAGTCATATCTGCATGTGAAACCGCCATATTGTAAAAAGTAGAATCACCGGAAAGAGAAGTTGCCTCAAAAAGAATTTCCAAATTCATCATATTATCAATAATAACAGGACACTCCCAGCCTCTTTGTGCCTGCCATCCTGTACGGGTATTCCATGATTGGATAACTCCGGCTCCAGAACGAAACCGAGTGGAAAGGGACTTGGCCGCTTGCACGATAATTGTATCATATGCCTCCTGCCCCATACGCATACCATTTAAATAACTACATCCTATAATAAAGCCGATATCATGATGAGAAGTTATATATTGTTGTTGTTTCAGAGCTTCCGTATACTTTTTCGCCAATGTTTTCCATTTCTCATCTCCCGTAAGATTATACAAATACCAAAGGCTTCCCGCGAAAAAGCCCGAAGTCCAGTCCCATACGTTACGGGCATATACTATATTTCCTTTAGTATCTACCGTACGAGGTGCCCAAGGTTTACCATTTTTTTCCAGTTTTTCTATCAACAAATCATATTGCGCCGCTGCATACTCAACGTTTTCTGAAAGATAATTTTCCTCTACCCTTTCACAAGCACACACAAAAGTGAAAAACAAGGCTATACAAATTGAAATAATAGTTTTCATAAATAATTCATATTATTTTGAGAAAACAAAAATACGCATGCTAATCACAAAAAAGGGATAATATATGTACAGAAAGAGGATGTCAAATATATACAATGAGACAAAAAGCAGCGATGTACAATAAACGACCTAAAATGTACAATAAACGACAAAAAAAGAAAATACACACATACTCTTTATTTAATAAAAACGATATATTTGTAATCTGTATAATAAGATCTAGAATATGAAAAGCAGGATTATAATCATTTTTTATTTACTAATATACACATTATCAGGAAAAGCACAAAGCATATCATTTCTTCATCTGACAACCGACGATGGCCTACCTAATAATTCCATTTCTTCCATTTATCAGGATGAACGTGAATTCATGTGGTTCGGTACTCGCAATGGAATCGGCGTATATAACGGAAAAAAAATTAAAATCTATCAAAAGGAGAAAGATATTTCCAACAGCATTTTATACAATGATATATATCATATTACCGGTGACCGGAACGGACACGTTTTTATTATGACCAACAGAGGTATCTCCGTTTATGATATAGAAAAAGATTTATTTAGTACGATAACCAGAAATAATATGAAAGCGCAGTTCTTCTCCGGTTATTTATACGCTGCAACATCCAAACAAATATTTAAATACAACGGCAACAAGCTGGAGCCTTTCTATAAATTTCCGGATAACGAAGGATATATCAGAAAATTATATATACATAATGATTCCATACTCATCGGAAGTGACCGGGGAGTATATATACTAACTCCCCAAAAAGAACTAACCCATCCTATTACAGCAGGGAATATTTCTGATATTTTCAGAGATAGTAACGGAGAGTATTGGATAACCGCAAGTTCCGGTCATGGGCTGTACCGCATTCAAGGCGAACAAATTGACAGGTTTCAGTGTAAAGAGGAAGATCCGACGACAATCAGTTCCAATTTTACTCACAGGTGTTGCGAAGATACAGAAGGCAACATATGGATAGGAACTTTTAACGGGTTGAACAAATATGATAAAAATACAGGAGAATTTTACAGATATTTTAAACAGGAACATAACAAAAGTTTAAGCCATTCCTCTATTTGGGGATTATACTGTGACAAACAAGGAACTATCTGGATAGGAACCTATTCCGGCGGCATCAATTATTTCAATCCACAAAAACAGATTTATCGCGAATATCAGGCCTCTTCCAAAGAGGAGGAAGGATTAAGTTCTCCCATTATCGGACGTATGCTAGAAGATTGCGAAGGAAACTTATGGATATGTACTGAACGGGGAGGAATCAATAAATATAATCCTGCTACCCGGACTTACAAACGTTATCTAAGCAAAAGTAGTTCCTGTAATCTACCACATGATAATGTGAGGGCTGTCTACTATGATTCTCTGCAACAAGTATTATGGCTTGGTATACATCTAAAAGGACTGAACAGACTAGATATGAAGACTGGGCATTTCACTCAATATAAAAATAAAAAAGGAGATAGCAGTTCTCTTCCGTCCAATCTTGTGGAGGATATTATTCCTTATCAGAAACAATTGATATTGGCCACAGCAAATGGAGTCACGCTATTTAACCCACAAACAGGCAAATGCAAATTGTTATTTCAGGATAAGAATGCGCTTTATAATACGATATCCACTATAGGGCTGACTTTAGACCACGAAGGTACATTATGGATAGCCAACAATAACAGCGGAGCGTGTGCTTATCATTTTGACAGTCAAAAATTCTCCATTTACAAACATAAGAACAGTAATAAACACAGTCTCAGTAGCAATAGCATTAATTCCATTTACGAGGACAGTCAAAAAAGGCTCTGGTTTTGTACAAACGAAAATGGACTAGATTTATATAGAAAAGAGACTGATGATTTTATCAATTTCGATAAACGTAAAAACGGGCTTGCCAGCAATGTAATATATAATATTTGCGAACTATCACCTGAAAAATTGTTAGTGACAACGGATAAAGGATTCTCAATATTAGATTATCAACATAAAGAATTCAGGAACTATGATGAATTGCCCTTAAGCTGTATAAGTGAAAATGCGCTCTATAAAAGCCGGAAAGGAGAAATATTTATTGGTGGAACCACCGGAATGATTTCTTTCCAGGAAAAAGATTTGGAACAGGCGCCACGATCTTATCGCATACTTCCATATCGTCTAACAGTGAACGGAGAAAATATTCAGACTGGAGACCAAAGTGGAATATTACACCGGAATATTACATATACCCCAAAAATAACCCTAAAATCTATTCAGAACATTTTCAATATCGAATACACAACTACAGATTACATACCTTTCAATAAGAATAAAATTGTTTATCGATTGGAAGGTTTCTCAGACACATGGAATGTATTGGAGCAAAACACTATTACTTATACTAATCTTGCTCCCGGCAATTATACATTAATTGTAAAAGCAGAAAACGTAAACGAAAAGCTAGTTCCCCCTAGTCGATTACAAATAGAAATATTACCTCCCTTTTATCGTACAATATGGGCCTATTTAGCATACATTATAAGTATCATCATACTTACATATTATATCATACATACATATCATCATCGCCTAAAATTACAGGAATCTCTTAAATACGAAAAAAGACATATCGAAGATATCGAAAAACTAAATCAGGCAAAACTACGTTTTTTCACCAACATATCCCACGAGTTCCGAACACCGTTGACACTTATTATCGGCCAAATGGAAATGCTACTGCAAGTACGTTCTTTCAACCCCAATGTGTACAATAAGATTTTGGGAGTTTACAAAAGTTGCCTGCAGTTAAGAGAACTTATAACCGAATTACTGGATTTCCGGAAACAAGAACAAGGACATATGACCATCAAAGTCTGCGAACACAATATGGTTCATTTTATATATGAACACTACCTGCTGTTTCTGGAATACGCGGCACAACGCCAAATCACTTTTAATTTTGAAAAAAGCAGTAATAATATCAGTGTATGGTTTGATGCCAAACAAATGCAAAAAGCTATTAATAATCTTATTTCTAATGCATTCAAATATACCAAAGCAGGGGGAACAATATCTATCGCAGTCAGGAAGAGAAATCAGGAAGTGTTAATTGAAATAACAGATAATGGTTCAGGCATTGCTGAAAAAGATATTGATAAGATCTTCAATCGTTTTTATCAAGCAGACATAGATTCCCCATCACATACAGGTACTGGTATTGGTCTGGCTCTCACTAAGGGTATCATCGAATTGCATCATGGAAATATTGATGTGTCCAGCGAGCTTGGAGAGGGAACAACTTTCCGCATCCACCTAATGACAGGAAAAGAGCATTTCACAAACGACCAAATTTGTACAAATTCCAATACTTCTTGTTCAAATGAAGTCACTAATTTGAATTTAGTCTATCAACAGCCTCTAGAGCAGGAAAAGGAAAATATAGATAACGAAAGTATACCAAAAGAAGGAAAATACAAAATACTAATTGTAGAAGACAATGACTCGCTTAGAGAAATGTTAGTCAACATTTTCAAATCACTTTATACAGTAATTACTGCTGTTAATGGTAAAGAAGGGTTGGAAAAAACGTGTTCGGAAATGCCTCATATTGTTATCAGTGACATCATTATGCCTGAAATGTCAGGTACAGAACTTTGCCTGGCTATCAAACAGAATTTCGATACTTGCCATATTCCCGTCGTTCTGTTAACTGCCAAAACTACAATTGAACACAATCTGGAAGGTTTGAAAATGGGAGCAGACGATTATATCGCCAAACCATTTAATATCAATATTTTATTATCAAGATGCAATAATCTCGTTAATAATCGAATTATGTTACAGGAGAAATTCAGTAAACAACCGCAAATAAATACTCTAATTCTGACCAATAATATCCTGGATAAAAAGTTTATGGATAAAGTCACAGAAATTATTGAAAATGAAATTGATAATGTGAATTTTAGTGTAGACCAACTTGTTGCCCAAATGGGAATTGCCAGAACTAAATTATTCACCAAACTAAAAGCAATAACAGGACAGACTCCAAGTGACCTCATTATGACTATCCGTTTGAAACGAGCTGCATATTTGCTAAAGAATAATCCTGAATTAAATATATCCGAAATATCTGACCGAACAGGATTCAGCTTTCCAAAATATTTTAGTAAATGTTTCAAAAAAAAATATCATGTAACTCCACAAGCTTATAGAAAAGAAGAGATTCAGATATAGAACTTCAGAACACTAGCAGAAAATTATTCGAATTATATTCTTATTTCACATTAGGGATATTCTCAAAATAAATCGGAATATTCCTAAAATAATAAAATGTAAGACAACTAATTCATCGCGAGTTAATAACTTTTTTGCATCTTTAAGTATTTCTTGTGACAAAAAGTCGCACAAGTAATTGTTCAACATTGCGTCTGAACTCATTGTTCCGTCAATAGTAGCCTAAAAAAGCGTGCATTACCAATAATGGTTTAGTGCGAAGCTCTCTTGACAATATGGTTCTATACAAAAAGATCCAATGTATAGACTGTTAAACTGACCGATATGAGTAACATAAGGAACCGCCATACCACCCGTAATAAAGAAATAACTTACGGATATTGAGAAGCTATAACCAAAAGTCAAACAGGCAGGATAGTGTTATAAAATATTCTTCAAAAAACACTTTTCTTTATACATTTTACCTCAATCTGCACAACTTTTTATAACACTTTGTCTCCTCCCAGGAGTTATGTATATTACCACTCACTTCGTTTACTGACTATTTGCCTCCAGCTAACTCGATGATAAAATCTAGGCTGTTTACTTTGAATGCTGTCTTCTTAAAGCATAATGAATTCAAAAAAAGAGTGCACATAAATGAATTTCTCAAATAAAACGTTTCTTTCATAGAGAAATTCATCCTTTGAATAAAAACTGTGGCTATTTTATTTAGCGCATCATAAAAACAATATTATATCTTGCCGTTTTTCTCATAGGACCATATCAACCTCTAAATTATTAGATAACCTGAAACATCATTGGCATTACCTAAAACACGAAAAGAGCCCCATAACCCTCCGCTGAAGTAGAAGCCCTTTCTTAATACAAAAACTTAACTTTGACTTTACTAACTATTCCATTTATTGAGTTTCACAACCCACATGTTTACGTCCTGCAAAATTATAATGGAAATTTATATATCGCAAATTATTAACACAAAAAACATCATATACATCTCAAATTCTGAAGTATACCGCTCAATAAAACATCATTAATATTTTATGGAGTATTTATTGAACCAAAGAAAAAATAAAGCGACAAGAATCCGCTGACTCTCATCGCACAATAAAACACGACAAATACTGGAACGCTTTTCACAAAGGGTACAATATTTAGAGATTCTAAAAACAATAGACAAATCTCTTATTTCTAAAATAAACAAAAAACAAAGTCCGTTGGTTTACTTAAAAAATCATTATTTACAGAAAGCCTTAATTTTAAGCAATAGATAACCACAAAGACATTATCAAACAAATCAATCTGCAAATTTCTCCACTATATTATTCCTCTTCATATAGACAACCTCTCCTCTTGAAAATAATTACTATTCAAATAAGAGAAAATAAATAAAGCGATGATAATCCAACGACTAACACCGCTTGTAAACAATTTAATGCATGAGACCCTTTTCACAAAGAGCATGCTACAGAAAGAAAATGAATCACTTTCCATTTTATTTTTAGGACAAGCAAAAATACAACTTCTTCCTGAATTTAAGAAACAACATAAACTTTATCCTACTCAAAAATCCAATGGAATAAATCTATTTATGTATGAATCATTTGCAAATAATTAAAATATTGAATACTTTTGTTACAGAATATCTTAAATCACAAGACTCTCATGGAAACCTTTTTACTTATCGGCATTACCATTGTAGCTGCCATATGGATTATACGAAAAGAAAACAAGAAACTCAAGAACACCAGCAGACTGCACAGATCCAATAAAACTTTCAGCGAAGAATGTGTCAAGCTACTTAAGTATGAAAAATACGGATGCTACAAACTTACCGGGATGCAATACAAATGCCTAAAGCAGGCTGATTATGGAGTACATCACGGATATGCAATAGCAGAAGGAAACAATCAATATGACAATGCCGTTATAATAAAGAGGAAAGACAATGGGAAGATTATAGCTTGTGTGGAAAATGATGTAAACAGGCAACTACATGATTTTATCATTCAAAACGAAGGAAAGGTACATGCACTATATTACATCTGGAAATATGGTAAAAATAGAATCTACGGATGTGCTTACATTAGGAATAGGGACGAACATCGATAATTGATATTCTTTATGGTTGAGTATTATTTCGTGCTACTAAGCCGTGAAACTTGTGAAAGGCAATACGACTTTTCAAAAGAATCCAATATAATAACAAAGCGATGAAAGTTCTTTAGGGGAGCTCACATCGCTTTAACATAAAAAATACTAGTGTGCAATGATCACCTTCTCACAAAGATGTATTATTGCAATATACAACAATTAAAATTGCACAATTAATAAACAAAGCATTTGTATTGGATAACAGTGATATGATATACAGAAAAACTGTCGTAGACATAATTCTTCTTTAATTACTCATCAGGCACAATACCAAGTGGAACGGGACGATTGTTATATCATTAAAACATAATACCACCGTAAACAACAAACAAAGCGATGAAAGTATTAACTCACACCGCTTAAAAAAACTATAACAAGCCGTAACTCTTTTCACAAAGAGTAGCTACGACGGAAGATTCACACTGATACTAAACTGAGAACAAAAATAATTATTCCCCAGGTATCTACAAAGAAATAACGCCCTAAAAATGCGACTTATAACAAGCTGCTATCAAAAACAGAATCAGAAGAATATCTCATCACTAACTATCAAATATAAAATATCCCCACCACAGATAAAATAATGCACCTCCGGAAGAACAATATTAGAAATAAATTGCTATTTTTGTCACGATCAATAGTACGAAAAACACACCCTAATGCCATTCATGACATCCTCGGAATAAGTACTAATCTGATATATGATACTGCACTGTATGAAATCTAAAGAATCAGCCCCGGTATCATCCACCAAAAACAAACAATCTGTGAATTGGAATACAAAGAAGAGAATCAACCCCAATACGAAAGCATGATTGTCCTCAGATCTATTTCAGTAGCAGAACTTATTAGAAATACTTTAATCATTTAGATAAATAGACAATTCTAGTTTATAAGTACTTGCTTTAAATTCTACATTCCTCTAATGAAAAAACATAATACCCCCTGTCAGTCACGATAGGGGTTTTGTATTTTATAACATTGAAGACACAATGCTTAAAAAATGACATTTATTAAGATCAAATAAGAAGAAAAGAATCAACTATTAACAATCAAGAGCATGTAAACAATTCAGATTATCAAATTAGCAAGGGCAAGATTTTCTCCAATTCTCGTTTATTTTGATGAAAGGATGACAGGTAGCGCTTTACATGTCATACTTTCTTCAGGGATATCTACTGTTATCCGTCACTTCCGATTTTAAACATAGAAACTTTTTATTCAATATAACCCAAAAAGAGAGTTTGTAATAACCGGTAATAAGAAAGGTATGCCTGTTAACCGAATTACCAAGCCTCAAACAATCAACAATATGCCAAAAGAAAAAAATTAAAAAAACGGAATAGAAAAGACCAAAGCACTCATAACAAGATTAGAAAAATTCAGAACAGACTCTGAAGCAGGAATGAAAAACGAGACTAACAGTTATTTCAGTTGGAGCAATAATAACAGAGAACGTACAAAACATTCGATCATCAGCAAGTGACTAAGAAGAACTAATTAAAGAATTGCAGAATCACGCGAATATATAAAAAATATCTACAAATATCTATATGTGATTAAATTTGTAAAAGAACTTCCAAAAAGTATCAGTGACAAGATTTGCCGTATAGAGACTCGCCACAATGATAAGAAAGCAAAGACATCTTCAATCTTTCACCATCCATCACTCTTATATACTAAAAAATCAAATATAGTATACAAGATCTTTTTTTATGTAAACTACTCATCCTAAAAAAATCACGAGAAATCACAAAAAACACACTTTAAAATGCATAAAATTTCAAATTATAATATAATTTTGCTAATACAAAATACATTTAGTGTTTAATAAAGAATACAAAATGAAAAAGAATTTGGATAATAGAGAATTAAATATTATAAACCGCTTTCTTCATGGAGATCATGAAGCATATTCTCTATTATATAAAGAGCATGTCCAAGAACTTTTCTCTTATGGGAAAGCCTTAACAAGTAACGATGAACGACTAAAAGACGCAATTCAAGATGTATTTTATAAAATATTATCCAATCCTTCCTCATTAAAAAATGTACAAAACTTAAAATATTTTCTTTTTAAATCATTAAAAAACAGGCTTATTGATATACTTAAATCAGAAATCAACAAAGAAGCAGTATATGAACGGATTGACTTCACTGTAAATGACGTCACAATATTGGACTCCTTGATTGAAGAAGAAGAACGCTTTGAACTAAGCCAAAAAATCAAATTATTATTGGAACAATTGACATTCCGGCAACGAGAAGCCGTATGCTTGCGATATATATATAATATGGAATACGAAGAAATTGCGGATTTGCTGAATATGAATAACTCCAAATCTGCAAGAAACCTGGTATCTCGGGCACTTGAACATATACGCAATGAAGAATCAGGCATTTTCATTTTACTCTTTCTATACAATCAGCCAAATTTTGCAGCCGACATACTTATATTATAAGTCAATATCCTCCAGCATTTATTATACAATTGCCCTCAAAAATAGTTCTCAAAAAAAAAAATGAAAAAAATATCTCTTTTTTAATGGCAAAAAAATCTGGGTATCGTCTTTATTATAAACAAGTCCGAAACTTGTTTATTGTTAACCTGATTAAAAGTGAAAATAAACTATGCCTGTCAATACCAAATACAAAAATTACTCTGTCAAGGATTTCTTGAAAGATGATTTATTTCTCCAGTGGCAATTGTTGTCTACAGAAACATTAGACAACTATTGGAAACAGGTACTACAAGAAAATCCACATCAAGAGGCTAATATTACCAATGCTATCCGAACGTTACATTCAATAGCTATTAATCGCTCAGCGCTTTCCTGCCAAAAAGAAGATGAAATTCTCAAGAATATATATGCACGTTACCACCGTCATAAAATTCGCAGATTCATTTATTGGACTACCAGTGTAGCAGCAGGCCTGATATTACTATTTTTTTCAGTATCTCCATTAACAAACATAACAGAAGAAAATATCAATGTAATGCTATCGGATGTTCAGTCCGTAAGGTTGGATACAATTCAGGATGTAAGATTAATAATAGGTAACAAGAAAACAATAACAATGGCAGAAGATGCCGATATCAGCTGGTCGAAGAAAGACGAAATTGAAGTAAATGGACGTTCATCAAATTCTAGCTACAAATCACAAATAGATGCAGACGTCGAATACAGCACTTTGCTGGTACCTTATGGCAAGCGTTCTTTTCTAACATTACGTGATGGCACGAAAATATGGATAAATTCCGGTACCGAGCTCCGGTTTCCAGCAAATATGGAGAAAAAAGGACGCGGCATCTACGTCAATGGTGAAATATACATTGAAGTCGCAAAAGACGAAACATCTCCTTTCTATGTACGCACATCCGAATTTGACGTAAGGGTATATGGAACTAAGTTTAATGTCACATCCTACAAGGCAGATCTGAATAAGTCAGTCGTGTTGGTGGAAGGTAGCGTGTCAGTATTGACGAAAGAAAAAGAAGCTGAAGAAATATTCCTTCATCCGAACCAAATGTACAAAACTGATCAACCCGGGAACAAAGTCACTGATGTGAATGCACTTCAATATATTACATGGAAAGACGGAATATGGCAATTTACGAGTGAACGGTTGGAAAACATTGTTCTTCGGCTGTCACGCTATTATGGCATAAAAATACATTGTGATGAAATATCAGCAGCAAAATCATGTACCGGTAAATTAGTACTGTTTGACGACATAAATGAAACATTGCAAATAATTGAGGAAATATTCGGCGTGAAATATACCCCCAATCAGAATGAGATAACAATTAGTATAAACCCTTAAAAACAGTGTAGCCTATGGTAAAATAAACGAAATAAAAAGCCGGATAATACGGCAATACTATCCGGCGTAATTTAGCTTACTAATAAAATATTAAAAGCAATTCTAAAAACAATCAAATGTATGAGAAAAATGGCTCATTTGAAATTAATGAATATTTATTTATATAAAAGGATGTTGAATGTTCAACGCATAGTTTTACTCCTTTTATATGTAACTTTCACTGTTCCATCGCTGGCAGAAGTCGCTACGATGCAGTTACCGCAGCTTTCGCTGAATTTAAATAACGTAACGAGACGTGAGGTATTTAACACTATTGAAAAAAATACCAAATACGTATTTATCTATTCGGACGAGTTACTTACAGAATTAAACGAAAAAGTTAGTATCCATGTCAATAAGCAAACACTGGACAAAATATTAGATAAAGTTTTACATTTAACAAGTTTGGGTTATAAGATAACTAATAGACAAATAACAGTAAGCAAGAAGGCTCAAACGGTCATCCCGAAAACTCCATTAAAGATTACAGGACACGTAACCGATGAAAAAGGAGAAGCTTTAATTGGGGTAAACATACAAGAAGAAGGAACCAACAATGTAGTTATTACAGATATGGATGGAAATTTCTCAATTTACAATGTGTCAGGTCCTTCCTCCGTCTTACAGTTTACTTATATAGGTTTTGTTCCATTAAAAATTGTAGTAGGAAAACAAACGAATATGTCCGTAAAGCTGGACCCTGATATAAAAGGATTAGAGGAAGTAGTTGTAGTGGGATACGGATCACAAAAGAGAGAAAGTGTAATTGGAGCTATTACCACCATGAAACCTGCCGCTTTACAAGTGAATCAAAGCCGTTCTGTTACAAATGCCCTCGCCGGACAAGTAGCTGGTGTTATTGCTGTGCAACGAAGCGGCGAGCCTGGGAATGATACTTCTGATTTTTGGATTCGTGGCATCTCCTCTTTTGGTGCGGGAACAACTCCGTTAGTCTTGGTTGACGGAATCGAGCGTAGCCTGAGCAATATCTCTCCAGAAGAAATTGAATCTTTTTCTGTTTTAAAAGATGCCACTGCAACAGCAGTCTATGGTGTTAGAGGAGCTAACGGTGTGATTCTGGTACAAACCAAACGCGGTCAGATTGGTAAGCCTCGCATTCAGATAAAGGCTGACTATGGTTTCTCTGCTCCGACCATGCTTCCCGAATTTGTAGACGGAGCCAAATATATGGAAGTTATGAATGTGGCGAGTCAGTTTTCCTCTGGAAAGGATATGTATACACAAGCAGCAATCGATGCCACTCGCAATGGTACCGATCCAGATTTATATCCTAACGTAAACTGGTTGAAAACAATAACCAAAGACCATGTACCCAATGGACGTGTCTCTTTAGACATCAATGGAGGTACTGAGCGATTACGCTATAGTATGGTATTGGCTTATCACGGAGAGACCGGTATGACAGTAACAGATCCGGGAGTGGAATATAATACATCCAATAATCTGTCACGTTATAATATACGTACCAATTTGGATATGAATCTAACCCCTTCCACTGAAATTAACGTAAGCTTGGGAGGATACATCATGAACCAGCGCACACCCGGCTTCTCGACAAATGCCGCTCCTTTTACGGACATCATCTATCTGGCCTTTAAAAATACTCCGATTGTCCATCCCACCGTTTACTCTAACGGACAGATTCCAGCCAACACATCACAAACTAATCCGTGGGCAGCCGCTACACATTCAGGATTTATTTCAAGCTACAAGAGCAGTTTGCAATCTGTATTTGCCGTAACACAGGATATCGGCAAGTTGTGGCATCCACTGAAAGGATTGAAAGCGAAAGCCACTTTCTCATTCGATACCTATGCTTGGAACTCATTTTTGAGAAGAAAAACACAAACTACTTATATGGCAACCGGACGTGACGAAGAAGGGAATTTATTGACCAGTATCACGAACCAGGGAGATGATTACTTGCAGTATGCAAAAGAAGCCGGCGGCAATCGCACCATGTACCTGGAAGGTCAGCTGTCTTACAGCCGTCTGCTCGCAGATAATCACCAAATAGACGGACTATTGTTGTATAATATGCGGGATTATGTAAATGCAGACGCAGCTTCAGCCATTTATTCACTACCGTATCGTACACAAGGTATCGCTGCTCGTTTGTCATATAGCTATAAAGGCAGATATTTCATCGAAGGAAACTTCGGGTATAACGGTTCAGAGAACTTTAGTAAAGGGAACAAATGGGGATTCTTTCCCTCCGTAGCCGGTGGCTGGCTTGTGACCAACGAAAAATTCATGGAGAATGCCCTCTCCGTATTATCTAAATTGAAATTTCGTGGCTCATACGGTTTGGTAGGCAACGACCAGTTGGCAGGACGACGTTTTGCTTTCCTATCTACGATAAACAGTGGAAATGGATTTACTTACGGACTTACAGGCAACCAAGGTATAGGTGGAAAATTCGAAGGAGACTTCGGGGTTGAAGATTTATCGTGGGAAACCGTAAAGAAAACAGATATCGGGGTTGAAATCGGCCTATGGGACTGCGTCAATATACAAGCCGATTATTTCCATGAAAAAAGGGAAGATATCTTTATGCAAAGAAAGACCATACCGGAAACAGCAGGATTCAATACAAATCCATGGGCAAACTTCGGTATCGTAAAAAATCAGGGATTTGATGCCAGTCTGGAAGTAAACAAGAGTTTTGGAAAAGATTTCTTTTTATCATTACGAGGTAATTTCACTTTCAGTCGTAATGAAATTGTAGAATATGACGAATCCGAGACTATGAAACAAACAACCCGTGCACGTACTGGAAATCCATTGAACACATATTACGGACTGAAAGCTATCGGTCTGTTTCAGGAAGAGGATTTTAAAGCAGACGGGACATTAGTGAACGGAATCCCCGACCATACATTCGAACCGGTAAAACCCGGTGATATTCGTTATGAAGATACCAATCATGATGGTAAAGTGGATGCCTATGATTATCAACCTATCGGTCGTCCTTCTGTTCCGGAGATTGTATATGGATTCGGATTCAGTGCACGTTGGAAGAGTTTTGATCTCAGCGCATTCTTCCAAGGTTCTACAAATGTATCCAATATGATTCAAGGAGATTTACTGATTCCCGGCAGTGGCGGTGGTGGATTGGGCAATATTTATGCCAACTGCGATGACCGTTGGGATCCGAGTGATCCGTATAGACAGGTATTCTGGCCTCGTTTGTCCACCAATAAAAGTTCTAACAACATGCAATATTCTACATGGTGGTTAAAAGATGTTTCTTATTTGCGTTTGAAAAATCTTGAAGTAGGCTATACTTTCCCAAAAAAATGGCAGAAAGCGGCGATGATGCGTGACGCACGTATTTTCTTCAGAGGAAGCAATCTGTTAACATGGGCTGCATTTGATATGTGGGACCCGGAAATCAATTCCAGTGACGGAATGAAATATCCTTTAATGAAGGTATATTCATTTGGTTTTCAAGTAACATTTTAATCTTACGTACAATGAAAAAATATACATATAAAAAATATATCCAAACAATGATGCTGGCTGTTGCCGTCATCCCGTTTTTCTCTTCTTGCGATTACTTGGATAAAGAACCGGATGATATGCTGACTATAGATGCTGTATTTGACAATGCAGATTATACAAAGCAATGGTTGGCAGGTGTTTATAATCTTGTACCCGATCCCTTGTGGGAATACATGAATTTTGCCGGATATGGCTATTACATGATGAGTGATGAGACACAAATGGCTTCGTCACTGGGACAGTTTGGTTGGGGAAATCTGATGAATGTACAACAAGGAAGTTGGACACCTACACAAATTATTCCAGGAAAAAATCTGTGGAAAGAGACCTATCAAAAAGTGCGTTCAGGACTTATTTTCCTGGAAAGAGTAAAAGAGATTCCAGACCAGAGACAAACAGTCGAACTAGTAGAACGATATAAGAATGAAGTTCGGTTCCTAATTGCTTACTATTACTCAAGAATGCTGGAGGTGTACGGACCGTTCCCATTGATTACTTCATTAATGGACGTAAATGATTCGGGTGAGGTACTGAAAAAAGAGCGCACTCCCTATGATGAAATCGTAAACTACTTGGACAATGAATTTATGGAACTTTCCAAGATACTACCTTCTTCCTATGATAATGTAAACATCGGACGTCCCACTTCCGGTGCATGTCTGGCATTGCGCGCCCGTATGCTAATGTTTGCAGCCAGCCCATTATTTAACGGGAATGAAGATTTCAAGGATGTCGTCAATAAAGACGGAACTCCACTTTTTAGTCAAAGCAAAGATAACAAAAAGTGGGAGAAAGCAGCAGTAGCAGCCAAGTTGGTTATTGATCTTCCTGAATATGATTTGTACAAAGAGTACCTGGAAGACGGTTCCATTGATGCATTAATGTCCTGTACCAATTTATATCTGACTACTACTGAACAGAACCCGGAAATTATAATGGCCTTCCCAGGAAAAACAAGTTCATTATATGAATACCATTTAATGCCTCGCAAATCCGGTTTTGCAGGTTGTATCAGTGCCACACAGAACATCGTGGATGCTTTCTTTATGAAAAATGGCTTAAGCATCGATGAATTAGGTTCAGGATATGTAGAAGAAGGATTCTCTACTGAAGATACATATTATCCTACGAAATATACCTATGGTAGTGCGGATAAGAAAGAAGGATTGGTGACACCGAAAGGTACATATAATATGTACGTTAATCGAGAACCCCGTTTTTATGCCAACATTCGTTTTCATGGCAAATATTGTTCGTTCGATGATGACAAGAGGCAACACAACTTTTTGAACGGAGGGCAAGATGGTAAACCTTCGCATGATAGTCCAATAGCTGGTTATCAAATTAATAAGGCCATTCATCCTGCCACCCGTTCAGGGTCTTATCCTTATAAACCGGGGATCATTGTTCGTTTAGGAGAGATGTATCTGAATTATGCAGAAGCACTAAATGAATATAATCCAGGACATACAGATATTACAAAGTATGTAAATCTAATTCGTGAACGTGCCGGACTGCCTGCTTTAAAATCCGGTTTGTCACAATCGGAAATGCGTGAAGCGATTCACCATGAACGCAGAGTAGAATTTGCATTTGAAGGAGGAATGCGTTATATGGATATCCGTCGTTGGAAAGAAGCGGAAAAAGTTTTTGAAACCCCGATTTCTGGTATGAATACGGATGCTAAAACCAATAATGATTTCTTCAAACGAACAGAAATACAGAAACGAATATTCTTGAAGAAAATGTATTTATGGCCTATTTACCAGACTTACTTGGATAACAATGAAAAAATGGTTCAAAACAAATATTGGTAATAAGAAAATGATTATGAAAATGAACCTCTATTGTATTTTATGTCTATTTCTAACAGTTTTTTCATCAGCTTGTGGTAATGAAAAAATTGATGGAAATAAAACTAAACAGGTGACATTGACTATTACTCCTTCCGACGAGATAATTGTAGAAGGTAAAGGGGGCAGTGTCTCGTTTACTGTCACACCAAGTGACCCTACAGTAGCACTAAAATATGTACCTAGTGTAGAGTGGGTGAAAGCAACTAGCGGCACCAAAGAGACTCTTTGGAACATAGCGACAAATACTTCCAAACTAAGCAGAGAAGGATATATTTATATTCTGGATAACGCTTCATTGGTTCAGTTAGGTAAAATCACTATCATTCAAAAATCGACAGACGGTGAAATTCAGGAGAATCCGACAGTATCGTTTAACGAAGCGGATGTACCGATTTTTATTCCTTTTGCCGGAAACTCGTATATGACTACTCCTCCAGCTTCTTCCGAAATAGACCTCTATACCGGTAAATTCAAGGATACATGGATGGACAAAACAATTGTTAGCAGCACCTACTTCCATGTGGGCGAAACTGGTAATATGAATTTGGCAGTCGTTGGAAGCAATGAAACCGGAAATAGTGTCGTACGCTTCAAGATACGGGACAAAACGTATGATGTTACTATCAGTGGTCCTACTTCTAAAATATACGGTATTGCTACAATTCCGATAAAAAAATCGGGATATATCCGGGTGGATATGCAGGGAGTATCAAGAAGCGGTAAATCTTTCGGTGATGTCACTGGTTTCCGGATAGGTGGACAGGCGACAATGGGCGACAATCATTTTGTAACAGAAGAAAAAATGGCTGAAGATAAGTTGAATTGTTACTTCTTTCGTAGAGGAGCTTCCGTGCATTGGGGGTATACAATGCCCGAAGCTAATGTTGAGTATTTCTATAATGAAGTTTTGGTCACAGAAGAAAATGTCCGAAATAGTTCATACTATATGATGAACGGGTTCTCCGAAGGCTATATGGGTATTCAACAAACGAGTTCCGGTGAGCACACTATTTTGTTCTCTGTCTGGAGCCCTTATTCTACTGACAATCCTAGTGACATACCAGAGGACAAAAGAGTGAAGCTATTACGCAAAGGTAAGAATGTCACTGTCGGAGAGTTTGGAAATGAAGGAAGCGGTGGACAAAGTTGGTTACATTGCGGTTGGAAAGCTGGCACGGTGTACAAAGCGCTTGTTCAGGTGAAACCGGACGGAAACGGAAACACCATTTATACAGCCTATTTTTATGCAGACAATGAATGGAAGCTAATCGCATCTTTCTTACGTCCGGACACAAATACATGGTATAAGGGAGCTCATTCATTCCTAGAGAACTTCGATCCGGTAAACTCAATCTATACCCGTTCCGTACTCTACAAAAACCAGTGGGTACGGCTTGCGTCAGGCGACTGGAAAGAGATTACGACAGCTAAATTCACCTGTGACAATACGGGAATACAGGGTTTGAGATACGACTATTCCGGCTCGGTCGATGAGAAGAATTGTGGTTTCGTTCTAAAGAGTTTCGGCTTCTCGGATGATCATACGGAATATGGAAAGATTTTTACCCGTCCTTCCAGTGGAACAGCTCCAGACATTGACTTTAAGAGATTAGAGAATATTCCATCTGTTGAATAAATAATTCAAAATAATGAAAAAGATAAAATTTATATATGCCACGATGTTGCTTGTCCTCGCATTAGCAACGAATGCATGCGACGATTATTATTCGGTAACTGTCAACGGTGATCCAGGCATTACACCAACAGTATTGATAACACCGGAAGAGAGCATTACTTTGCCGGCCAAAGAAGCAGCAGGAGAAATAGAGATTATATCCAACATGGATAACTCGACAATTTCTTTCCACGTTCCTTCCGATGCAGAAAGATGGTGCAGCGTAACACTCGAAGGAAATAGGATATCGCTTGCATTGGAAGATAATCCACGAATGATTGCACGTTCTACGATTCTAACTATAAAGGTTTTTTCAGTTACTCGAAAGATTGAAGTAGTGCAGGAAGCAAAAGCAGCAGAACCTATTTATCCGATAGAGAAAGTCTATAAATTCAAAATTCCTTCTGTCGAGAATTTTGATATAAGCAAGATTTATAAGGTGATGGATGATAAATTAAAAGTTGCGGAAATCTGTCTGGAGTATCTAAAAAATGATCATATTGCTTCAAAGGCTGTCGTTGTTTATACCGGTCAAGGTGGAGCGGCTGATTATACCAGAGGGTTGGTCGCATATTTGGTAGACGATGACGGCAATGTGTCCGACATCGACAAAAACGGAGGAACAGTAGCATTCAACTATAACGAAAATACACTTGATTATGTAGCCGGCAATTCTAATGCTGTTCAAACAGTTTATCTTTCTGCTTTCGGTATTACAACAGAGGAACAAGAAAATGCTGTTGAAGTTGTGGCTGAGCCGTATTTAGTAGCGGATATATCAGGCAATTCATATCCAACTGTCAAAATAGGTAGTGAAGTATGGTTGGGGACTAACCTCCGTACAACAAAATTTGGTGATGGTTCGGAGATACCATTTAGTGCTATGAATTCTTTGAATCAACAAGTTGCATCTTATACATACCCAGGTGGTGACTCTGATGTTGATGCTTCCTTATATGGTTATTTATACACAAGTAAAGTAGTGGCAGATGAAGACTTATTAGCCGGCAGCATTGTGGATGGTCTGTGGCGTATCTCTACCGGAGGAGGAAATAATAGTAACGGATTAATGGGTAATGTAACTGACTGGCAACGCTTGTTTAAGTATATCGGACAGGACCAACTGGGAACATTATTGGCACCGGGATACAATTGGAACAACGGCGGCAATGGTGCGTTTGATATTAATACAGTATCCGATTTAACAGGTTTAAGTATAGTGCCTGCCGGACAAATATATAGCAACGGAGCTTTTGCCTTAGGTTATTTAGGGCAAGCGTTTTTCTTCTATGGAAATGCAGGTCAAGGATATAACTTAGCAGAGAGAGACGGCAAAGCGGCCGATCAAGCCGGAGTACGCCAATGGAATCATGTCACGGATGCTTGTTCCATTCGTCTTGTCCGAATCGACAATCATCAATAACAATCCATTTTACAGAGTTTTCTATATCAACAATCATACTATTGGCAGAAAAATCCGTCGATAGTATGATTGGAAAAAGAACAAATATGTCACATTGTTAATATAATTAATAATTTTAAATTTTGAAACGAATGAGAAATAGGACTTTGTTTGGAACCGTTGTAAGTGCTATGCTTACCACCATGGCATCCTGTGTGTCAGCTCCTCAACACAACACTTTGACCAAAGCGGAAATAGCTGACGGTTGGCAACTATTATTTGATGGAAACACACTCAATGGCTGGCGTGACTATAATGGAGATTCACTCACACAACCTTGGCATGTAGTAGATGGATGTATTCAAGCAAATGGTGACGGAAGTGACCTTTCAGGTTATATCGTAACCGATCGGGAATTTGACAATTTTATTCTTGACTGGGATTGGAAACTTTCGTACGGTGGCAATAGCGGCATGCTTTATCACGTAGTAGAAGATCCTTATTTTAAAGTTCCGTATGTAACCGGCCCTGAATATCAGTTGATTGATGTAGAAGGTTGGGAAAAGACAAACGCTCCCACCAAATTGGAAGAATGGCAGAAACTGGGAGTAGACTATGCAATGCATCTTCCAGACCCAGACTCCATGTTCGTAAATCCACAAGGCAAATGGAATAACTCACGCATCGTGTTCGATAATGGGCATGTAGAACATTACTTAAACGGACATAAAATTTTGGAATTCGAGGCATGGACCGACGATTGGTTTCAACGCAAAGAAAGCGGTAAATGGGAAATGTCTCCTGAATATGGTTTGGGGCGCAAGGGAGTTCTCTGTTTACAGGATCATGGCTATCCTGCTTCCTTCCGCAACATCAAAATAAAGGAATTATCCAAGAAGATACCTGCTAAAACGGAGTTCCTGTTTAACGGAAAGGACTTGAACGGCTGGAAAGTGTACGGAACCGAATTGTGGTATGTGGATAAAGAAGGCTGTTTGGTATGTGAAAGTGGAAAAGACAAACAATACGGTTATTTGACTACCCGCGATTATTACAACGATTTTGACTTGAATCTGGAATTTAAGCAATTAGCTAATGGCAATTCCGGTGTCTTCTTCCGTTCATTCATCGAGCCACCGGTCAAGATTCACGGCTGGCAATGCGAAGTGGCTCCGACGGGCAACGATACCGGTGGCATTTATGAATCTTACGGGCGCGGTTGGCTGGTACAAATTCCAGATGAAAAAGAAAATATCCTGAAACAGGGAGACTGGAATACTTTACGCATCCGCGTGGAAGGTGCGCATGTACAAACATGGCTGAACGGTGAACTGATGGCAGATTTGACAGACAAAAAGATTGGTGCCACACAAGGACGTATCGCATTACAGATTCACGACGGGGGCGGTATCAAGGTGCAGTGGCGCAATATCCGTTTGACAAGACTGTAAGACAGTATTAAAACATATACAACAATAACTTATGTACAAAATATGGGAATTGACAGAAGAAAATTTTTAAAAGGCATGGGCAGCCTCGCTTTGTTCTCTATCGTGCCAAGCAAAGTATTGGGTGGGCCCAACCATATTGCTCCAAGCGATCAATTGACAAAAGGTATCATTGGAGTAGGCGGAATTGGCAGAAGTAGCTACCATTTCACAAGTAATGAACAGTGTCGCCTTGTTTCTGTGTGTGATGTTGACAAGAACCACCTACAAAAAGCAGTAGACCTGGGCAAGAAGAAATTCAATGAAACATTGCAGACATATCACGACTTTCGCGACCTAATTAAAGATTCGAATGTAGACATCGTACATATCGCTACTCCACCTCACTGGCACGGTCTGATGGCCATCGAGGCAGCCAAAGCAGGAAAGGACATCTGGTGTGAAAAACCGATGACACGTACTATCGGTGAAGGTAAACGTTTGATGGAAGCCGTGAAACAGAATAATCGTATATTTCGACTGAACACATGGTTTCGCTTTAAAGATAATTTCTACGGACTGGGTACTACTGTTGAACCATTAAAAAAACTGGTAGACAGCGGATTGCTTGGCTGGCCATTAAAAGTAATCATCTCGGGTGCTACCGGTTTCACATGGAAATTCTTTTGGGTAGGAAAGGAAAATCTTGCTCCGGAACCAGTCCCGGCAGAATTGGACTATGACATGTGGCTGGGACCGGCTCAATACAAGCCTTACAATTCTCATCGCGTTCATTCCACATTCCGGGGATATTGGGATTACGACGGAGGTGGCCTGGGGGATATGGGACAGCATTATATTGACCCGGTACAATACATATTGGGAAAAGATAATACCAATCCTATCAAAGTCGAAGTAGATGCTCCCCAGCAACATCCTGATGCTATCGGTATTTGGCGTAAGATTACCTATACTTACCTAGACGGATGCCAGATAGTATTGGAAGGTGAAGGGTTTGAAAGTGGCAATAAGGTACCGTATATAGAAGGTCCAAAAGGTAAAGTCTATAAAGGTTTTGAATGTGAATTAAACGGTAAGCCTGCTCCGGACATAATGAACATCATTGCTGAACTGCCTGATCCGGAACCGCAGAACACGGATTTTATCAAATGTGTCAAAAATAGGGAACTGTTCGCCTTGAATGAAATGAACGGGCACCGCAGCTGCAACATCGTAAATATGGCCCTTTGCGCCCTTCGTCTGAACCGTACACTACATTTTGACCCAGTAGCGCAGCAGTTCATCAACGACGATGCCGCCAATCAATTGATTGACCAGCCGATGAGAAATCCCTGGAAACTTTAATCTACTAATACTGAAAAATGAAAGATATGAAAAAGATATTTTGGGCATTAACTTTTGCAGCTTTATTGCCGTGGAGTATTGCGGCACAGGATGCCCGCCAGCGTACTATTGCCACTATTATAGCTGATGCGTTAGACCAGCTTCCTGCTGCCAAACAACAAGACTACAACAACATAATGAATGAACTGATGTCCACCGGTACTGCCGGCATAGTTCTGTTGGGAGAAATGCTTGTTCCGGCAGACAAAGGTAAGAACGCTTCCATTGAGCATGCTTTGTATGGTGTAGTTTCTTATGTTACCGCTCCGGATAAAGCAGACAAAAGGGCTGAAGTGAGAAAAGGTTTAGCAAAAGCCATTGAAAAGTGTACTGACAATCCAAACCGAGCATTCCTAATGAGCCAGTTGCAACGTTGTGCAACAGTTGAGGACATCCCTGTTTTTGTAAAATACCTGCATGATGCTTATCTGGCAGAATGGGCTATCAACGGACTGGCACATACTGAAGGGGCAAACGAGGCACTTCTTGATCTCATTAAGAAAGAGGTTGCTCCTCGAGAGAAACTGGCCTATGCTGTCGGCGTAAAAAGACTGAAAACGGCCGAACCTATACTGTTGGAATGGTTGAAGAATGCAGACGCTCCAACTCAAAAAGCAATCTATCACGCATTGAGTATTTGCGGTTCATCCGCCTCCCTTTCTACATTGGAGAAAGCCGCCAAAGCAGCGAAGTATGAGTGGATACCGGAAACAGATGTTACTGCTTGCTATTTGCGACTACTCAAGACAATGGTTGTCAACGACGAGGGACATATCGCAGCTAATGCAGCAAAAAAACTGCTAAAAGATACTGACAAGGCTTATGTACGTGGTGCTGCTCTCGATGTAATTATTGAAGCAGAGGGCAAAAAAGCTGTCTCTTACATCCTTGCCGCTTTGAAGGACAGTAATCGTGAATATAGAGTGAACGCTTTACGCCTATCTGAAAACATTGCTGATGAAACCTTATATGCAAACCTGGCAAAGACATTAAAGGCAAAGAACAATAAGAAAGTAAAGGCTGACATATTAAATTGGTTCGGTACTAATCATGTAGTTTCACAGATTGATGCCGTAATAACCAATATGGACTCCGACGACGAGGAGATTGCCATTGCTGCCATTACTGCTGCCGGAAAGATTGGCGGCGATACAGCATTGGAAGCTCTAATTGCAAAACTGAATAGTAATCATGCCGATGCTGCAACCAAAGCATTGCTCTCATTTAACGGTAAAATCAACAACAATATCATGAAAGCGTTGGATGCGGACAAAGCCATTCGGATTGCCGCACTAAATCTTGCTTCTACACGCAGTATGGACGAAGCGACCGATAAAGTGTTTAATATGCTGACTTCACCAGAAAACGATGTACGCACTGCTGCCTATAAGGCTCTTGAGGGTGTAGTAGGTCCGTCAGATCTTGAACGTCTCAGCCGATTGATTGAAAAAGAGAGTGGCAAGAACATTCCTCAAATTCAGAAAGCGATGCGGAACGCAGTTCTGCCTTTGCCTAAAGATAAACAATATGCTACCGTAATTCCATATGTCAACAAATCCTGTAATCCTTCCTTGTACTATCCGGTTCTTGCGCAAGCGGGTAATCCTGAATCCATTGCTGAGATTCTAAAAGGATACAATGGCAATTACAAACAGGAAGCATTCGCGTCATTGGTGAATATTGACAATATAAAAATGATCGAGGTTCTCTATAACATTGCAGTTAATGACAAAACGAATGCTCAAGCTGCATTAAACCGCTACACAAGTTTGGTTGCCAAGTCTGCCCATACATCGATACGAAAATACCAATTGTATCGCAGGGCATTGGAAATTGCTTCCGATGTGAAAGTACAGAATCGCCTTATTAACCTGTTGGGTGAAACTCATACTTATCAGGCTTTGATGTTGGTTGAAAAATACATGGATAATAAGGCTACGGCTGAAGCTGCTGCCGAGGCAGTAAGAACTATCGCTTCAAAGAACTCTGAAAATTTCGGCGGTGAACCGGTACGCAAAGCTTTGGAAAAAGCAATTGCATGTTTTAAGGAAGCTGGTCATGCGGATGCCGGTTATGCCATCGATGACATTAATGCCATATTGCAAAGACTTCCGCAGGCAGCCTACATTCCGATATTCGGTAATGCCGAATGGACAGTAATTGCGTTGAATCCGGCTCAGAAGGCTTCAATGAATCCCAAGAAAATCAAAAAACACGAAGCATTGACTGCCACAACTAGCGATCTTTGGAAGATTACAGAAAATGGAATAGCTTATACCGGTGGTAAAAATGCCATTCTGGGTACTGGCAATTATGAGAACTTTGAACTATGGTTTGAATGGAAAGGCACAGGCAAGGCAGGTTTGGGCGTGCGTTCTATTCGGCAAATAGACTTAGGCGGTGATAAATCCGGGGCTTTGTCCGGCAACATAAAAACAAAAAATACACCGGAAAAAGTAGCCGATAATATAGCAGGTGAATGGAATACAGTTTATGTAAAGGTATTGAACGACCGGGTGACTGTCAGTGTGAACGGTGTGGTGACCGCCACCAATATTATCCTTGAAAACTCCTGCGATCGTAATATTCCGGCTTATGTGAAAGGTCAGTTGATGCTGATAGGAGAAGGCACACCTGTAGAATACCGAGAGATGTACATCCGCGAACTTCCTTCTACTCCGAAATTCAACCTTCCTGCAGAAGAAGCAAAGGAGGGATTTGAGATATTATTCGATGGTACTTCCATGCACAAGTGGACAGGAAATACAACCGACTATGTACCTGTAGACGGAACTATCTACGTGACTGCACAATACGGTGGTAGCGGAAACCTCTATACAGTAAAAGAATACAGCGATTTTGTATTTCGCTTTGAGTTTGCATTTATGCGTGAAGGTGTCAACAATGGCGTAGGCATTCGCACTCCGATGGGAGTGGACGCAGCATATGAAGGTATGGAAATTCAAATACTAGATCATGACGCTCCTATTTATAAAGGATTACGTGAATATCAACAACATGGGTCAGTATACGGTATCATTCCTGCCAAACGAGTGAAGTTCCCTGCATTAGGTGAATGGAATACCGAGGAAATCCGTGCAGTAGGAGATCGTATTACCGTAACTGTAAACGGTGAAATTATACTGGATGGAAACATTCGTGAAGCATGCCAGGGACACAACGTATCGGAAGACGGTTCTACAAAGAACCCACATACTGTAGACAGGAAGAATCATCCCGGACTCTTCAACAAGTCGGGACATATCGGATTTCTAGGACATGGTGCAGGAGTGAAATTCCGTAATATCCGTATCAAGGATTTGAGCAAATAAAAAACTAATAAGATAGCTTTCATACTTCTTTATGAATATCAAGGCAAATGATGCCCGCAGACCGGTCTCCATCGTAGTGATAGGAGCCGGTAACCGGGCTAACAAATATCTGGAATATGCAAAAATAAACCCTGACAAGGTACAGCTTGTCGGAGTTGTGGAGTTAAATGACATCCGGCGTAATAAAGTAGCGGAACGCTTTGGATTGGACGCTTCGCAGTGTTGCTCCGATTATAAGACTTTTTTTCACAATCCTGTCAAGTCGGATGCCATCCTGATATGTACACCCGAAAACATGCATTTTGAGCCAAGCATGATGGCCATCCGCAAAGGGTTTCATGTTTTGTTGGAAAAGCCTATAGCCCAGACACTGGAAGAATGCATTGCCATTGGCAAGGCTGCAAAAGAAAAAGGGGTTATCGTTGCAGTTTGCCATGTATTACGATATCATCCGTATTTCATGAAGATCAAAGAGCTGATTGACACTGAAGAATTAGGTAGAATTATTTCAATAAATCATCGTTCATCAGTAGGAATAGACCGTTCTACACATGGGTTTGTGAGAGGCATGTGGCGTAAAGAGGAAATAACCAATCCGATGCTTATCTCCAAATGTTGTCATGACATCGATTTTCTGTTATGGCTTACACGCACCCGTTGCCATAAGTTAACCTCGTTCGGTTCTCTGCGTTGGTTTCACAGTGCGAATGCCCCAAAAGGTTCAGCCGATCGGTGCATTGATTGCAGTGTTGAAAATGATTGTCCGTTTTCGGCTGTAAAGTTATATCGTGAGCGTCGTGAGTGGATCGCTAATTTTGATGTACCGGAGGGTAAAACGATTGATGATGTGATTGAATACCAATTACATGTAGGGATTTACGGGCGTTGTGTATATCATTGTGACAACGATGTGGTAGACCATCAGATTGTATCTATGGAAATGGAAAGTGAAGTAACGATTAATTTCTCAATGGATGTATTTACTTTGAAAGATAATCGGGAAACACACATTTGCCTGACGGAAGGAGAAATAGACGGAGATGAAACGACTTTACGCGTAAAACGGTTTTGCGGAAGGGAAGAAACGGTCTATGATTTTTCGGATATTGCCGGCACTCCGTTTCATGCAGGAGCAGACTTGGCTTTGATGGAGGATTTCATTGAAGCCGTCCGTTCCAGCAAAAAATCTCTCGCTACTGCCATCGATGTTTCTGTAGAAAGCCATCTCATCTGCTATGAGGCGGAGCGTAGCCGCAGAGAAGAACGCATTATTGTTTTTTAAGGCACTGTCCTATTTTTTGTGTAAATTGAAACAGGATTCAGTTGTAAGTTTCCTCTTATATCTGTATTCTGTTTTCAAAAATAAGCATAAATTGGTTCATAATCAATCCCCAGTTATGAATTGGCTATGTCCATTTCTTCTCAATCTCCATTAGTGACAGATATACTGTTTTCTTCACGGCATCATCAGAAGGGAATAAAAACTTTGATTTCGTGTACTTTCTGATTTTCCCGTTGAGATTTTCAATGAGATTTGTGGTATAGATTATTTTTCTGATTTCCAGTGAAAACTGGAAGAAAACAGTCAGGTCATCCCAGTTGTTTCTCCATGAAAGTATGGCATAAGGGTACTTTCTTCCCTATTTCTTTTCCAGATTATCAAGTTCTGTGGCAGCAACTTCCTTATTGGGTGCATTATAGATATTCTTCATATCTGCCGTAGACTCTTTCTTGTCCTTATAAACGACATATTTACAGGAGTTTCTGATCTGATGTACCACATAGATTTGAGTGGACGACTGAGGGAATACGGTACGAATGGTATCCGTAAATCCATTCAGGTTGTCGATACAGGTAATCAGTATATCCTGCACTCCACGTACCTTTAAATCAGTCAGTACACCCATCCAGAAAGAAGAACTGTCCGATTTGCCAACCCACATGCCAAGAACTTCTTTCAGGCCATTCTGCTTCAGGACGACACAAAGATAAACGGTCTTGTTTATGATCTTGCCGTTATCCCCGTACTTTGAAGACGATTCCGTCCATCCAGACTATCAGATAAACCGGATCCAAAGGGCGGTTCTGCCATTCCTGAACGGCCTGGTTTACTTTGTTTGTAATGATGGAAATGGCTGATGTAGAGAGTTCTATTTCATAAATCTCACACATCTCTTCCTCTATATCGAAAACACTCATTCCTTTGGCATATAAGGAAATAACAAGCTTTTCTATCGAAAGTCCACTGCTTTCGTGTTTGGGCATTGCAATCAGTTCGAACTGGCTGTTACGATCATGGGGAATGGAAATAACAGCCTCCCCATGTTCGGTTTGGATTTTCTTCGGATAGCTGCCATTACGTGAATTACTGGTATTATTCCCGGCTATAGAATTCTTTTCATAGCCTAAATATGCGTCCATTTCACCTTCAAGCATCTTCTCCAATACTTGGGCATGTAACTGTTTAAGAAACTTGCTCACATTGGATTCTGTTTTGAATTGGCTAAGGAACTCCTTACTTAATACTTCATCTGGCACTACATGATTCTTTTCTTTCATAATCTTCTTCATTTTACAAATGTATAAAATAAAAATACGAGACTCTAATATGAATCCCGTATTTCAATTTACACAAAATATTTTATAGTGCCCTCCCCTTCGGGAAGTTATGCTATCATCATTCGCTTCGCTCACTGAGTATTTGCCTCTAGCTTACCCCGCCATTTCATTTTTTATTTCATTAGTGGATTCCCGCTCAATGTCACATAATTCATTAAACCTTTTGATCAGCTTCTCAATATCTCTCTGCTTTTTTAGCTATGCTTTTCCTATGGAGAGATAAGATATTAGCACTTAAGTCAAAGAGTAACCTATATAGCTCAACATTATCAATTTGTCAAATTACTTTATTACACCTTTAATTCCTTCGTAAAATCCCGAATTGTTTTACTTATGCAATTATCGAATAATGAATGCTATAAGATCTTTCCCTTTAGAAGTCAATTTATCCTCTAAAGTACGAATGGGATGACCGTTGGTTTGCAATTTTGATAATGAAACATTATCAACAATAAGTCTATTACTTTCAAGATAGTATATACTTTCGGCAACATCTTCTTGGGCAGCATTTAATAATTCGCTCAACATCTCTATGAAAAAATAAGTTCTGGTATAGAATATCAGGTTTCTGTAGCCAGGTGTTGGAGCATTGGGATCTTTTATTTTCTCTCCATTTTGCCGATTAAATTCTGAAGGATTTTGAAGAATTCGCAAAATTAGTAACTCCAAACCATTCATTTGTTCTAATATTCTTAAATATTTTTCCGTTTTATCGTAGCTGCATTCTTTTGCAGTAATGCTACTAAGCAAAATATTTCTAAACAAAATTCTTTTCTCTTCTTTACGTTCATTTACAATATGCCTAGCAGTTTGTTCAAACACATCAAGAAAATCAGGTTGATTGATGTATGATTCATTAATTTGCTCTTTAATCTTTTGAACTTCCATTTCTAAGGAAAGATAAAATTCTTCAAGCCGTTCGTGCTTTCGCTTAGCTTGAATTGCATCTATATCTGACCAAACAGAAGTTAAAGTACCTCCTAGTACAGGTATCATTGCTGTGATGCCTTTAATCGCCACCATTCCTTTTTCAATAACATTTTCTTTCTTCATATCTATATCTATGCCCCGATTGAGGCCTTTATCTACTTTTTACAATGCTTTTATTCCGAGAGCAACTGAGTAAATTCATGAAGGCGAAAACGATAACTGTTGAAGTAAAACTTACGTAAAAGTCTAAATCTTCAGATTTCATATCAAACCTGTTGACTCCTCCTTTGTATCCTCCCAACGTTCTTTTTAAATATCAATTCCTGTCGGAACTTTAATTTCTCTATCCCTCACTCAGACCCTGAAATATATTGAATATTTATCATTTCGCTTCACCGGATCCCTCCTCTAATTCAAATTATAATAAAATATTCTACCATAATATACGATTTAATTTATATTTTCCATGTACTAAAATAGTTACTTTATCAATGCAAGCAAAATTTCGCCAGAGAAACTTTATTTTATGAGTTCATCAATCGGAAAATTTCACTATCTTTGATAAGTTATTTACTGTAAACCATAATTTTTAAACAAGGATATAAAAATGAATTCATCTTACTATCAAAATCAGATAAATCGGTTAGAAAAAGATATTGCAGATTTGCAGAAGAAAATTGCTGATGAAAACAAAAAAGAAATTGATAAGAATAAACAGATAGACTCGGTGCATAGAACTATCAATAAAAATACTTCTATTTCTACTCTTAACTCAAAGCAACGGCAAATAGATGGATATCAAAAGGATATTCTTAATTGCAGAACCAAAATTGCGAGCTATCAAAAAAGTATTGCAACAAAGTCAGCAGAACTGGGGAAAAAAAGGCAAGAGTTGCTAAAAGCACAACAAAGCGAACAAAAGAAACTACAAGATGACCAATTAAAGTTCCAAAAGAAGTTACAAAGTGAAATTGAAATTCAAAAAAGACATTTGGAGACTCTTATCGCCCAAAATTATTCAACACAAAATAATAAATTGGTTTCGACAGAGGATATTCCGGAGCCGACTAAACAATATGACTTTTTCATCTCACATGCTTCAGAAGATAAAGATGATATTGTTAGAGATTTAGCCGAAGCATTAAGGAATAATGGTTTTGAAGTTTGGTATGATGAGTTTGAACTAAAAATCGGAGATAGTCTCCGAAAGAAAATAGATTATGGTTTATCCAATGCTAATTATGGAATTGTCATAATCTCCCCTTCCTTTGTCAAGAAGAATTGGACGGAATATGAATTGAATGGCATGGTTGCCAGAGAAATGAATGGGCACAAGGTTATTTTACCAATTTGGCATAAAATAACGAAAGATGAAGTTTTAAGATTTAGTCCATCATTAGCTGATAAGCTTGCACTAAACACTTCAATTCACACAATTGATGACATCGTCGAAAACCTGAAGAATTTATAAATATCTGATTACAAGAGCGTATATAGAAGCGTAAAAGATGCAATAATATGATTTTCTTTAAACTTTGATTTGAAATCGAGATTTTGTATCTTAGCAATACTGAGATTTATATAATTACAAATAAAGTCATAAGAAATCAAAGTGAACTTCACCTAAGACCTTGAAAGGATTCTTTCCGAAATAGAAACCATTGCAAAAAAATGGAATAAAAAAAGGTGCTGTTCATATTGGACAGTATCACAGTGGCGGCAACAGGAAGTGTCACGGCCAGAGTTGCAAAGGAGCTGATGAAAAGGCTGAAATTAATCTGTGGACGCTATAACGTAACAGTGATAACGCTGATGCATACAAGAAAGCGGGACAAATCCAAACCTATTGAGATGCAGGACCTGGCCGGTTCCGCCAAACTGACTGACTTGGCGGATAATGTGCTTGCAATAGCCAAATGTAATGCTACTGAGGTGTATGTCAAGGTTCTCAAGTCACGCAGCAATGCCATTCCTGACAAAGTACGGCATTTTGAGATTCGCAGTGACGGCTATCTCCATTTGGAATTCATTCGGGAATGTGAGGAAGAGGATCTGCTGGCACAGGGTAAAAGCAAGCTTACACCAGAGGTGGAACAGGAGATTCTCACCCTGCGTGGAAAAGGATACTCCGTCAGGAAAATAGCAGATCATATGAAACTGTCAAAATCTGCTGTTGACCGTGTGGTTCAAAAGCATAAGGACAGTGAAGAATCCAGCGCGGATGCTATTAAGGATGCACAATTCCCCGACAACGCAGCCTGATAAAAAGACCATATCCTGTAAGACTTTTACGTAATCATACAATGAAGACTGGAATTCAATAATGAGTTTCAGTCTTTTTGTTTATCTGAAGCTTCTTAAGCCCCCTTGAGTTATCCACTGTCCCTTTGTCCCGGAACTGACGATCCCACTGTCCCGGATATCACATTTTTCAGCATTTTAGGCATGAAATTTATATAAAATACCCTCCAAAATTATGTTTTTTATCATTCGTAAACAAGCATAATTACAGACATGATATAGTAAGTATTTGTATAGTTACAAACATTATCAATAGATTACACACAAACATCTATTTCGTATTATTTACATCACATGGGTAAAGTTCCAAAATGTACATATTTTCTGGGACACCTTCCCGGGACAGACGGATAAAAAGAGATTCAGGGTTAGCCCGACCATTTCTTTTCCTTCAAAAAAATATCTGTTTTGCCGTTCAAATCCCTCGAAAGCTTGATATATGTATGAAAACATATATAATATTGTCAAGTAAGAACGATAGCTCTATACTAGACCGTCAGGTAAGGGATTGTCCTGATGTCAGCGAAAAAACAGTTCCACAGAGAATACCCAGAAGATACAAAGAGGATATCAAGAGATTACAAGAAAAATACGATCTGCATGAAGGGCTGGTCATTAATGTGTCCCTCAAAGAATTCAGGGGCATATGTGAAAGGGATTATCCAAAGATCGAAGCCTACCTGGGATTAAAGAAATACCTGTTACGCACTTTCGGAGTAACCCTGAATATACATTCACAAAAGACTAAGGGGGATTTCGATAAAAATACAGATGAACCATAAATTTTGTATAACCGGGGTTGGCTGGAGGCAAAGAGTAAAGGAACGTAGTGAAGTGACATACATAACTCCCTGAAGGGAGATAAAGGTGGAATAAAAAAGTTTGCAAAAAGAGGTAAAATGTATAAAGAAGAGTGTGTTTTGAAGAATAAAATATTCCACCCTTCGGTTATGTATTACATACTCTCTACTATCGTATACCCTCTGTCTCCGACTTACCCCATTAATCTTAAAAGTGAAACAATGCATAAAATTACATTAAATGTCCCTGAGGGGATCAGATACCTTTCAGACTGGCATGACTTATGGAATACCCTGCTGCCGGAAGGACAACATTACATTCTAAACAAACGTATATGCGGATGCGGAGCTACTGAAGCCTATCTAAGATCAGGCAGGAAAGTCATATTAGCCAGTCCCAGAAAGCATCTGCTCTATAACAAGTATTCCCAGCATCTCTCCGACAACCTGCACCTGTACCGTTACCAGGGGGATAAGAAGAGGTATTTTGAAAGCAGACTTATTTCCCCGACCGACACGCTTGCTTTCAATGAAAACCTAACCGGATATATCAGATCCGGAGGGAACAAGATACTGACAACGTATGATTCACTCAGGAAAATCATGGAAGTCCTGATTAGTTCGGGGGAGGATATATCCGAATGGGTGGTAGTGATAGACGAGTTCCAGGCTATATTTTACGATTGCCAGTACAAGGCCACTACGGAATATGAGCTATGCCAGGTACTCCGGAAATTCTCCACTGTCATCTATTTGTCGGCTACGCCCTATCTGGACTCCTATCTGGACATGACGGAACAGTTCAGGAATATGACCATTTATGAGCTTCTCTGGCCGGAGGATATGACACAGACTCCCAATGTCGAAGTTGTGAAATCTAAGAAACCCGTCCTGGAACTGTGTTCTGACCTGATCGGGAAATACCGGGAAGGCAACGGCAAGTCAACCGTTGTGAATGGAGAAGGTTTTACCGCCAGGGAGGCCGTGTTTTATATCAACAGCGTTTCTGAAATCAAGAAGATTATCAAAAAGAACGGGCTCACACCGGAAGAAACGGCCATTATCTGTTCAGCCAAGACTGATAATCTTCGGAAACTGGATAATCTTTCCAGAGAAACGGGCATGAAATTCAGGATCGGAGATATCCCACAAAGAGGAGAGCCACATAAAATGTTCACTTTCTGTACCTCAACTGTATATATAGGTGCCGATTTCTATTCGACCAACGCCTATTCATACATTTTTGCCAATCCGCAAGTCAGTTGCATGGCAGTGGATGTTTCGGTGGACCTCCAGCAAATAGTAGGCCGCCAGAGACTTGAGGAAAACCCTTTCCGGAATTCAGCCACTCTTTATTTCAATACCAAAGAAGCCAAAGCGACAAGGGATGAACTGGAGAATTCCATCAGGGAGAAGAATGAGGGAACTCTGCGTCAGATAGAGAACTACAATGCCGTACCCAACAAAGACGAACAATTGCGGCTGATGGAGGATAACATAAGAACGGAAGGTCACAAGAAGCATTATTGCTGTATAGTCAGAGATGCGGATAATCATGTGCATGTCGTTAAGAATGAAATTCTGGAGATAGCAGACAGGAGGGCCTGGGAAGTATCCGACCGAATCTATAACAACGACTTCTCCATGTACCGTGCATTGAAAGCCGGGGTGAATGTGACAAAGGCTACCGACAGCAATAATCCGGAGATACAAAGAATCTTCACCAAATGGAACATGGACAACCGGTTCGACAGAAAGGCCAGGATGTATTGTGACCTGCATGAAAATGCCCCACTGCTCCTGGAGGAATGCAACTTTATCGAAAGGAAATACAAAGATTACTACGATGCCCTGGGAAGGGAGGGCTTTGAGAGCTCATACTGGCGGGAGGACTATATAAAACAAGCCCTTGCCCCGGTTCCCATGAAGTTATTACCCAGGAATGAAATCGCCGGTCGACTGATGAATGTACTGAAAGTAGGCGGTGAATCTACAAGACCGGAAGTAAAGGAAATCCTTCGGGGAATCTATCATGACCTGGGAATACAGGGTAAACCGAGCGCATCCGATATTACTGGTTACCTGACTTGTGAAGAGAAGACTATTAGGATAAACGGTAAAAAAACAGCAATATTCAGAATTATCTCACATGCACGGGAAAAAGTCTCCCTGTTTCCTAGAATCACCGATGTAACCCAAGCACAGGAATATGACGTGGACAAGCTGCTAGAAATTATCCGGGATGACACCTACTATCATCTGAAACCTAAAGTAGAAGCCGTCAGGAGTGCTGGAACCCAAGATGAGAAAAACAGGAAGAAAGCCCTTCTCCCCGTAGCCACCTGGAACGGAACCTTCAGGTCCAGACATAAGAATGAATGCACAGTCTACTCCTCCTATACGGCTCTCGATTTTGACCATATCGGGGTGGATGATATGCCGGATTTTGTCAGGTGGCTGCAGGGATTTCCATGTGTCTATGCCTGTTTTGTCACTCCAGGCGGAACGGGGTATAAAGCGATCATCCTGCATGATAACTGTGAACCGCTTTATCACTATGACCTGTACGGACAATTAGTAAAGCTGTTTGATTGTCCCTGGATAGACAAGAGCACCACCGACCTGGCCAGAGGGAATTATCTCTCCTATGATCCGGACTTATGGAAAAATCCATCTCCTGTTCCCTTTCACTTTGTACCGGGAACACCGGAACCTGTCATACCCAATACGATGACAGAAACAGTTATCAGGGATGTGCAAGGAGAACCTGTTCTGGTACAGGACGAATCCTGGGTCGAAGGTTTTCTGAACCAGTTGAACAAACAAGTCATTTCTGATGACAGCATTATCCGGATACTGAGAAAAGCATGGAACGGGAAATCTTTGAGCAATGGCAGGAATAATACGGCGATGTCCTATGCGGGTATCTTATGTAAGGCTGGCGTTGAGCCGGGTAAGGCAAAGGCATTCATAGAGGAACTTATTCCCGGTTTTGATATAACGGAAATAATCGAATACGCTTACGCCAATAATATATTCGGGTGTGAACGTATGCGGTACAGAAATAGAAAATGAAAAAAAAATAACTAACTTAAAAAAAAGAATTATGGCACTGAATAAAAGTATCGGGAACATGTATGCTTTCGTTTCACATACATATAACCCGATGAAAGGCGAATGTGAACACTCCTGTGCGTATTGTTTTATGAGATGTAAACTTCTCCTGCCTCCCTTGCGTCTGGAGCTGAAGGAACTGAAAGTGAACCTGGGGGAAGGCAACTTTATCTTTGTAGGCAGCAGTACGGATGAATGGGCGGCTAATGTCCCGGCAGAGTGGATTGAGCAGGTACTGGACTATTGTGACGGTTTTGATAACAGGTATCTCTTCCAATCCAAGAATCCCGCTCGTTTTTTGGAATATCTGGATCATCCGGTCATGAGAAAGTCCGTCCTTTGCACCACCATTGAGACGAACCGTTTTTATCCGGATATAATGAGGAATGCTCCCCTGCCCCGGGAACGTGCAATTGCTATGCGAGAGATTGCTAGTCATGGAATCCCCACCTATGTAACCTGTGAGCCCCTGATGCAATTTGACCTGGCAGAACTGGTGGAACTGGTCGGTATATGTTCGCCACAGCAGGTGAATATCGGTCGTAACTCACGATATGATATTATCCTTCCCGAACCGACTGCGAATGAAGTGAAGATGTTGAAAGCGGAACTGGAACAGCTGAAGAACAACGGCTACGTTCCCTCCGGAGATAAGAAGGCCGATACGGGCTGGCTTGCATTCTATATCCATCCGAGCACGCTCTCTGACAACGGGGACGAGACGATGAAGTATTATTCCGATACGGGGGCGTACCTGCTCTCACTGGAGGAGTTCCTTTACAGGTTGATGACCGAACCCGACTATGTGTTCAACGCCACTACGGGACTTTGCAAGGTGACGGTTTACGCCAACGAGTATTTCTATGAGCGAGATCCCATGCAGGAGAACGCCCCCCAGGACAAGGATCTGTGGAAGACCTTTGCCAATGTCGAAGACCGGACCTTCGACCTGCTGGTGAACACCTCACATGAAATCTCCCCCGACGGACAGTCACGGTATCACCAGGCCATTGTCTCGATTCGCCAGATGTCCATAAAGACGGTGTTTGTCAGCTGTCCCGACGGCATGCGCGTGTGGGGGGGGGTGGAGAACGTGAACGAGACCGAAGACCTGGACTGGTCAGTAAAAGCCCCCAGTGAGGCGGACGCCTTCTATA
The DNA here is from genome assembly GCF_015667765.1 of Bacteroides sp. 1001302B_160321_D4. NCBI lineage: Bacteria > Pseudomonadati > Bacteroidota > Bacteroidia > Bacteroidales > Bacteroidaceae > Bacteroides > Bacteroides sp. 1001302B_160321_D4. Next base: position 149,471 of record NZ_JADPLO010000004.1, read on the forward strand.
ACAAGTACTATGCGAATGGCTGGACGAATACCTGGAAAGCGATGGCACGTTCGGGACTTGCGGGAGGGTTCAGCGGGGAAATCATGCGCGATCCGATGAATCGGGGGAAAGAGGACCAGATCTGGAAGGTCATGACAAAAGTGGACAATGCGAAACTGACGCTCAGCAAGGATCATTATAATCCTGCTCTTAGTAACTATCATGCGACATATGCCTGCTTTACCCCGTTCCTGAGAAATCGGGACAATAACCGTGACGGCCAGATGCAGGCCGGTGAGATGCAGTGGTATATCCCCTCCGTCAGCGAGATCAACATGCTGTATGTGGCGGAACGTTCATTGCCTTTGAAGAGCAGGCTTGTCGGGCATGCTCCGTCGGATAATGCTACAGCGTTATTCACCTCAAGGGCTTTCATGGGAAGTACCAACCTGACACTGAACAGCTGTAATCCTATTATACTTATTGAGGAGTCCCATAGTATGACCCCCATATATGAATTCGATTACCAAAGAACTGCGAGTCCGGGAGAAAGACCCCCCTATTCGGACGTGAGACTGGTCAGGGATCTTGGGATCCTGGAGACTTCTGAGGACCACAGTTACCATATTGATGAGATGGAAGATGAACTTGCCAAGACGCTGATCAACAACCGGACGGAGGATGAGTACCTGATTTTCAAGGCTGACAACCTGCCTGCCAGTACTACCAGAGCTTCAAGGGCCATTTATGAACTTCCGGCGCATGACGAGACCTCCCAGAATAATACGATCTATCAGAAAGGATTTGAGGTTGCAAAATATATTGCAAATAGAATAGACAAGCCGAAGGATTTGAACAATCCAAACAGGGAAAGTGAGTATTATTTCGAAACGTGGAGTACGCTGATGGACGATGTGGAAAAAGGCAACTCTCCCTGTGCCTATTATTACCAGAATCCGGATAAAAGTGACCTGGGTACATGGCGTCTGCCCAATGAGGCTGAACTGATGATAATGAGCGGAAGCCTGTTCGACTGGGATGACAGGGAGAAGAAAGATGTCTATGATTTCTTTCAGGGGGATAAGTTCTATTCCTTGAATATGACAGACGGCCAGGTCATCCATTCCCGGACTGGATTTTCCAAACGGGACATGAATGGTGCCAAGTCATTCAGTGCCGGATATCAGATGTTTTTCAACGGTTATCTGCGGTTTGTCACCACTGTCGATACCAGTTGGGGAGGCGACAGGGGCAGGCTTGTCAATGACAAAAAGGGATACGTGCGTTGCGTAAGGGACCTTGAATAAAGAAAAGCTCCTCTTACCCTTTGAACTTATGCCGAAGAAAAAGATGGATACCTCTTTTCTTCGGCATTCTTTTTTAGAAGAGTGTTCCCTGAATATATAAAATAGAAATGACTTTAAATGTCCAGCCTATTGATGATATCACTTTACGAGGCATACAATCTTTTATAAGTTTTATAGTTTGCATTATATTTATTAATAACTTCTAATCAGTAGTTCATTTACCGTCTCCCTCTTTTCGGCTATGGAACATACCGAGCGGAAGATGCTCAGTCGTTGGATATGGAAGCCGGCGTACAGGTTGTCGAAGAAGGTTTCCCAGGATTCTTCTGACGGGGGTCGGAGTTGGAGAGCATTCATTTGCTTCCCTTCTCTCCCAAGTCCTTGCAGAATCCGGCCAGCTCTATCTGGCAGTCGTCATCGAAGTCGTCCGGCATGTAGGAGGTACAGGCACCGGCCTCGTTGACGGGTTTGTAGGGCGGGTCGAAGTAGAAGAACGATTTCTCTCCCGCGTATTTTTCCGTCTGGCGGTAGTCCCCGTCCAGGATGATGACGCCCTGCAGCAGCTTGTGGTTGAAGCGGATCAGTTCCTCCTCCAGTATCCTGGCGCGGCTGCCCGTACCGAAGGTTACCGAGAGCCTGCCCTTGCGGTTGACCGAATAGATGCCGTTATAGCAGGTGCGCATGAAGAAAATGAAAAGGGCGGCACGGGTGATGTCATCCGGGTGCTCCTCGTTGAATACCCTTCGCTTTTTCATGAAATAGTCCCTTCTTTCCGTACGTTCCTCCAGGGCGTGGTATTCGCCCTGGATGCCGGCAAGCAGTCCGACCAGTTCTTCCGGCGTGTCGCGTATGATGCGGTAGACATTCACCAGGCTCTCGTTCGAGTCATTGATCACGCAACGGATATGCGGATAGGTCTGTCTCAGTCAGAAGAACGGGGCGCCGCCCCCGAAAAAGGGTTTCACATAGGTTTCCATTTCCCTGATATTCTCCGGCAGTGACTGGATCAGTACCGGAAGCAGTCTTCTCTTGCCTCCCACCCAGGGAGCTGGGTTTTGCCCTAGGCAGAAGACAAAGCTCGGACGCATACTCAATGGAACGGCAAGCAAGGTATGGTTCATTCCTATCTATCTAGGACTAGTCTGTTGGTTCTAACGACACCATGGCATGGAGTCCCGCTGGATCGACATTAGGACAACGTGACAAACACCTTGGCAGTCAAACTTGTCCTGCTGGGCTTCGCCCTCCATTCTGGTTTTGGCTGTCACAGTCGGCAGTGCCGACTTACCAATTACTACCGGCAAATTCACCTCTTTTTCCTGAAGGGTGAAGCAGGAAGCGAACTGACAATTTCACACAGCAACAGAAACAGCATGACGTGACACGATAGAAAGAAAATTTCCTTTGGAAACTATTCCTGAAATCATACGTCAGCTATACCCGAACACAGGAGCCCCCAAAATTCCAACTGCTAATGACGAGGCTGCTTGAAAAATACGGGGCTACGGAAAACATCTCCCGGTCGTTTCGCAACCAGTTCCGTGCCCCGACGCTGCCATTAATAAAATAGACCAACTTTGACCATATATTTTTCCTGTTGCAATATAAATCCTTATAGAAATCATTCGCCATACAATAAGTCTCTGTAATTTTAACCTCTGAGAACATAGTGGTAATCATTTTAATCTTATAATTGGACACTATGAATTTAATACTTTTATCAGAATTTCCCTCCTAACAGTCAAAAGAATAATTGGGATTTTAAACGAAAAATAACTTATATAAATATATCATTTTTTTATGATAAATTCATCCAGCATTTTTCCGTTTCGATCTATTACCTCTATCTTCATCTGTGTGGTCGTGGCATAAATACGTAGCAAAGATGTGTTAGCATTAACTACTACGGGGAAAGACGTTTTGTCAGTGGCATCATGACGTACAAAACGATGTAAGTGTCCACAAAGCATTAAATCCGGATAAGCCTGGCGTAATAAAGGCATAAACTTCTGTTCTACTTCTATATTTCCATGCCAATCCTCATCGGGACCAGCTTCAGTAACTGCGGGAGGAATGTGAGCTACAATTATTTTAAAAGGCGCTTCTTTATATTCGGCACTTTCCAAAATACCGGCCAACCATTCGGACTGTTCGGTACGGTAGAAGTCATATTGGGTAATACCGGCATATTCAATATCAGAATCAGGCTTATCTTCTCCCGTGTCCAGAACAACACAATAGACAGGACCTTGTCGAAAGGCATAATAAAGATGCTCCTGACAGGGAGAAAAATAACGTTGGATTTCGGTTGCAAATACTCCCCGTGTTTCGTGGTTGCCACGGGCGTAGTACATCGGGATCTCAGAAGCGAAAAGTCGTACAGCCGTATCCATAAACCCCTTGAAAAGCTGCTCCTCACTATTCATGAAAGAGAGCATATCACCATTAAAAAGAACAAAGTCGGTTTGCGTAAGGTTACAACGGGACATTAAGTCCTCCAGCAGTTTATTGTCCCCATGTATATCGTTGACCATTACAAAAGAGGTGGCAGGCGCTTGCGGATTGCAGGTATGAAAAGTTAGCGGTTTACGATAATAGACATCAGTGGAAGCATAATCTCCATAAATGATTTTATACCCGGTATGTTTCAACACTTCCTGAGCAAAAACACGGTAACGATATTGTTTTCCCGGTGTAAGTCCCTTGATTTTAACGGCATGGATGGTTGATGTATTCTTTATGCCATTAGACGTGTCAAAATAACGCGGATGCTCTTTGGCGTAAAAACTGCCGTTGCCATCTGATGCCAGTTCCACCCATCCTATAGAGGGCTTATCCGTTATCCATACAATGGTAGCTTCGTTAGATCCCACGTTTTGCAAGTAAGGTCCATGCGTGATTGTTATTTTGGAGATTTCATCTTGCGAATACAGGAATGTAGCTATTCCCCATAATAACATTTCTAAGAATATGATTTTTCTTATCATAATGCCTAATCTAATAAATTGTTAAACTTTCGTATGTGGAAATCTGGCAGACAGAGAGGTATCCTTACTTTACCTTCGGTATCTGGTTCAGCCGTCCTCCCTCATTATATCGTTGATTATTCGGTAACCCCTTCTTATTCACTCCCTTTTGCATGAGTGATTTTAATTCTTCCAAATGATAACGGTATATGTCACGGGGAGTGGCTTGATATTTTTTGCATAGTGAGGCTGCCATGCCTACAACTTCCCCCATCATACCTGTAGTTCGCATGACTCGTACGGTTCCCAAGGCAACATGTGTGACACTGATATTGCGTCCTGCCATGAACAGATTGTCTATATTACGGGAATAAAGACATCGGTAGGGAACAGGATAGGGATAAATTACTACATGGTCTGTCGTCGCTTTGAATTCACGTCCCGGGAAGTGCCGGGTATTCTCGGGGTCGGGCCGGTGCAGATCAATACTCCAGGTAGTAGTGAAAGATGCGTCCTCGTGGGCCACATGCTTTGTTAAATCATCCTCTTTCAGGACATAGTCGCCCAATAGCCTCCGGGATTCCCGCTTTCCGGCAATGTAGGCTACCCATTCCAATGAACGTTTTTTATAATCTTTTCTTCGTTCCGATTGATTTTTCAGGTAGCTCCAATTAGAATATATAACTAACATTCCATAGTCACGTATTTGTTCAGAATCATTAATTTGATTTTTATTCATTCCGGTTTCCCAGGTCCATTCACCATAAGTGACAGGTTCACAGGTCTCCTCATTGAATTCGATGCCGTACCGGAATTCCGGAAAATAGGATGTTTTTGTGCCTTCCACAGAATACCATTGAACAGAAGTGCCCATTACTAAGCTATCAGCTATTTCGGGAGCTATAGTCTCACCGTATTCAGAACGGCTTTCACGGCCCATACGATAGTCCGCCCCGGCCAGATAACCGATAGTGCCATCACCAGTACAGTCAGCAAATAAACGACCATAAAATTCGATCTCTTCACCGGATTCAATATGACAAGCGGTTATCGAGATGATCCGGTCCTCTTCCTTCTTCACCGAAAACGCCCGATAATTAAGAAACAGGGAAACATTAGTTTCAGCTTGTAGCCATTCCATTTTTTTATGATCTTCATAATTGCCTGCCGGTTGTGCATTACCCTCCTTGACGGGACCGAACTCTTTTTGCAGCCCCCCCAGTTCAGGATATTTTCCGATCTCAATAGCTCCTCCCAAATGAACACGAATCTCGGAACTATTGTTTCCACCGACTACGGGGCGATCATTGATAAGTGCGACTTTACAGCCCAGGCGGGCGGCAGATACTGCTGTACTCATACCTGCAATACCTGCACCTATAACTACTAAATCATATGATTCTGTTTTTTGGGGGGCTAATAATCCAAGTTTGGCACGACGAAAGTTATCTAAAGCCGCCATATCCGATGGCGGAATATCATCTTTCCGTGTCGTAAAATAAATAGCATCACACCGCCCGTCAAAACCTTTCAAGTCATGCAAAACAATGTGAATATTCTTTTCTGTTGCCTGATATTGCCCGGCATACTGCCATATCCACTGATTGCCTATAATACCCAACCGGTAAGAGATTTTCTTTCCGTTTACTGACAAACCGAACAATCCGGGCCCTTCGCCCTCCTGCCATGGAGACGTCCAGTTGTAGGTGCGTACAAAAATATAATATGTGCCATTTTCTGGAAGTTGTACATTGGTACTCGCATTTTCAACAGGACTACCTAGACCGTGTGCCAGTAAATAAGGTGATCCCATCAAGTCCATAAATTGTTGGTCCACTACCCAGCCTCCTTTTTCCGTGAAACTTTCTGCCTCTACCAATAAAGTAGCAGCATGAAGACTCGCTCCGTGAAATACCATCCAGATGAGAGAAATATATATAAATTTTTTTATCATAACAATTTTCATTATTCTTATACTTGTTTATTCATAGTAGCGAAGGATAATCTCCTTGATAGTCAGCCGGGCCATCAGTGGAGTTGTCAATTCCATTTTGAGGGCTTTAATCATGGCTGGTGTACTGAAAGATGCTGACAATTCTCCATTTTTGTTATCTGCAGCTACTTTCTTAAATATTGTACCGTCCTCGCTGACAGATAATTGTACATGTTCCGGATGTTCCTTTGAAACATCAAACACAATTCTGATTTCCTGTACTGCTTGTCTTTTTTCCAAAGTAAGAGTAAAATAATCTCCTTTTTTTAAGGAATAGGGGGTTGCAAAGAAAGTCTGTATATCACCGTCAAACGCATATTCAGGCATATAATACTTGATTCCCTTCATATTGGTATCGATACGGGCAGGACATACAAGACGGGGCCTTTGTTCGCTTTGCGGAACAAAACCTGTGTTATCCCAATCCTCGTCTTTGAAGTAACAGATATTCAGTTTTTCCATAATAGCACCGAACTTGCTGATACGTTGTCGGAACCCTTCCCATTCTTTCTTTTCTTTCGTGTTCCAGAGGGTTTCGGCCAAGGCACAAGTTCTGGGATATAACATCCTTTCCACCTCATCCGAGGTTGTAATGAATTCAGTCCACAAATTAGCCTGTCCTCCCTTGACGAGATGTGCTTGAGTATTCGTACATTCTTTGCCAACTGGTTCCCATTCATACAATCTGCGTGTGGAATTCCGTGAATACCCGAAATCAAAGTAACAGGGATCCTTAGGAGACATAATGACTGACAACCCTCTTTTCAAAGCTTTCTGTTGCTGTTCTCTTCCATCACGTTGCCAGATCATGATCACGTCACTGATGTCAGCGGCATTACGGTCATTTATTTCATCCCAACCTATCATCCTTTTTCCCTTGGAACGTACAATTTCACTAACTCGTTTCGTAAAATAGTCCTGTAACTCGTGCCATGAAGTCATATTCTCTTGTTTGTAAATCTTTTGGCATTTCGGACATTGTTCCCATAGATGTGTCGACACTTCATCTCCTCCCAGATGTATGAATGATGAAGGGAAGAGATCAGTGAGTTCTGCTACCAGTTTTTCCACAAACCTATAGGTTTCAGGATTTCCTATACACAGCATATTCTCATCCGCTCTCTTCCGTTTTTGTCCGTCCAGTTCCTCTGGATAGGCTTCAAATTTTCCGCCTTTACATGACAGTTGGGGAAGGGCTGCAAGCAAGGCCAGACAGTGTCCCGGAAGGTCAATCTCCGGAATGATCTCTATGCCGTACATGGCGGCATAGTTGATCAATTCCTGCAACTCACTTTTACGATAATAATGTCCCGAGAGATCCTCGAATGTTCGGTAGTACGTACCTTTGAACGCTAAATCCGGATATTGGTCCAGATACAGACGCCAGCCTTGATTGTCTGTCAAGTGCAGATGTAAAGTGTTAAGTTTAAAAAAGGCCAATTGTTTGGTATACTTTTTAAGTTGTTCGATAGTCCAGAAATGGCGGCTACAATCTATCATGACTCCCCTGTAACTAAAACGGGGTTTGTCGTGGATTATGAGCCGGGGTAACTCTTTTCCCTCACTTCCCAGAATCAATTGTAAAAGAGTGGAGAAAGCACGAATCATACCTGTCTGGTCGCCTGCTTCTATGATGATCCCCTGCTTTGTAATTTCCAGCATGTACATTTCCGGCTCCTGCATTTTCACCTTTTTTACATGAATGGAAGGATTTGAGGCAGTCACCATGACAGACAAATTTGCCAGTTCTTTCAGATCGCTGACAAAGAGGTTTCCTGTATTTTTCCATTCGTCCGGGAAATGGATGCTTTCCAGACGTTCGATGGATAGCGTACCTTTTTTCCGGACCATGCTTTCAACTTGCGGGATCAGACAAATATTATCTTGAGAATAAATACTGTCTGGTAATATGAGAAGAAATAGAAAAAGGTGAAAAATATAGCTCTTTCCAATCATAAAGTTAGAAAAATAAAAGGGTGAATAATTAAGGAGTTACCTTTTCCCGGACTATCAACAACTTTCCTGCATTTAATAGCCGGGATTTTGTTTTAAGTTCTCGTTGATCTGAAGTTCCGTGGTAGGGATAGGCCACAAATATTGGCGATCGTTCCAACTACGTACAGCAAGTGCCTGACATTTACCCGCTTCTTCCAATTTGGAGAAATCTGCACAACCATCCTCGTCCATTTCCGGTGTGAAAGCCCAAAACCAATCTCCCTGACTGGTTACCCGTTCGATACATAGTGAGGCCGGATAAAGGATACCATATGTCTTGCGATTCATAACCTTTTCGGCCAGTTTCCAACGGATGATATCCGTATATCGCATGTGTTCCTTTGCCATTTCCATACGACGTTCTACACGTAGCTGGTGGCGAAGTGTGGACTGGTCGTTAGAAGTGAAAGCCGGATAACTTGCCTTATCGGACTTGTCCACACCATAAGCACGCGCCCGAACCTCATTCAGTGCATCCAATACGGAGTTATCTATCTCATTTAATTCGATTTTCGCCTCGGCATATGTCAACAATATTTCGGCATAACGACAATAGATAATATCCTGGTCTACCTTGAAACCATTCTGAAGCCATGTTTCGTCTATCCCTTTTTTCCACACCAGACCATCGAAAGAAGCATATTGGGCATTGGCACGTGTATCATAATTTGTCACGATTTCACCCGTATTATAGTTCATACACGTCAGTGCCTCCGGGTGTGGGTTGTATTCATAACCGAGGTGGTTGGAACCAAATGGTACAATGGTTTCTGCTAAACGTGGATCACGGTTTGCAAATGGTTCATGCGGATCGAAGAGTGGTGATTCGTTAATAAGCAGACCGTCGGTACAGGTGAATGCAGCTAGTAACTCCCATGACGGACAGGTCTGCGTCCATCCTCCTACGTTACGGGGTAGATCATTGTATACCTGGTTAACTCCTCCGTTTCCTGTTCCCAGATAAATGTCATATGTAGCATCACGTGGAATTTTGAAAATAAATTCATTCGAGGTTTTTGTAGTAGACAAAAAAAGATTGCCAAAATCGGGATGCAATTCATAAATATTCAAGTCCATAACCGCCTTGGCTGCATCGGCCGCTGTTTCCCAATCTTCCATAATCAAGGCAACCCGGGCTTTTAGTGCCAGTGCAGCACCTTGGGTGGCTCGCTGTTGGTCAGTATAGGAAGTTGGAAGCACACTAATTGCATCATCAAAATCTTTATAGATTTGTGCCAATACGATGGATTTATCTGTACGTCCCATTGTCAACCCCTCTTCTGTACTTACATCGGTTAATACCAATGGTAAGTCACCGAACTTTACAATCAGTTTGGCATAAGCGGCAGCTCTATGGAATTTGGCTTCGGCAATCAGGCGGTTAATAGTAGCGGCAGATGCGCCATTTTCGATAGCACGATGCGATTTCTCAATAACTGCATTGGCACGTGAAATAGCTTTGTACTGATTGCCCCATAAACTGGTAACCCAAGCATTTTGTCCATTTAGAGTTCCGTCATCAAAAGAGGTCAGGAGATCGCGTGAAGTATAGTCGTCCGACCAGTCGGTCTGTTGTTGTCCGTCTTCCGGCCAGAAGTCATATCGATATAACTCATCAACGGCCATCTGCACTTCAGTTTCCGTGGAATACCAGTTTTCAGTAGAACCGCTTGACAATGGATTTAAATTGAGATCATGGCAGGCAGAGAGTAAGAGTATTCCTGCCCCGATATATAAGAGTAACTTTTTCATGTTTTTTATGGCTAGAAATTAATAGAAACACCAAATATTAGAGAGGTGGTAATAGGATACCCTTCTGTACTTACTTCCGGATCCCATCCTTTGGGGGCATTACTGATGGTAAACAGGTCACTTCCGCTTACATAAAGACGGACTGTATTCATACACGCCTTCGTAGTCCATGCTTTGGGGAGCGTATAACCGACAGAGAGATTTTTTAAACGAATGTACCGACCGTTGTAAAGCCAATAATCAGACATACAGAAATTAGCATCCCGATTGGTGCGAGTCAGGCGCGGATATTTGGCTGTCGCATTCTGCTCATCCGTATTTTTCGGACTCCAATAATTGCCATCAAGAATAGTAGGGAAATTGAGCCAGTTGTCTCGAAGCCCTTCAATCATTGCTGCACTGATTTGAGATTTCTGACTTCCAACACCTTGTAGTGTCAATCCAAAGTCCCAGCCTTTATAGGCAGCATTGAAAGTGAGTCCAAACATATAGTGAGGCAGGGAACCGCCCAAAAGTACACGGTCATACTCCGGTGAGATAACTCCGTCGGGGACACCGTCCGGTCCGGAAATATCCTTGTACTTAATATCACCCACTTTGACGCTATTGTTCAGTTTGGGCGACTTGTCCACGTCTTCCTGAGTCAGGAACAAACCATCGCTTAAGTAACCATACCATTCGTTATATTCACTTCCTTCCATTTTTACCTGATTGCCTAGGAACTGTGTACCGTTCAGGTTTCCCATTTTGGAGGTAAAATCTGACAGATTAGCGGAAATGGAGTAAGTAAAATCACCGACTTTGTCCCTCCAGCCGACTTCAATATCATAGCCGGTAGTGTGCATATTTCCGGCATTGACTTCCGGGTTGTCGTAGCCGATGAAATGTGGAATTTCCAGTGCCAGCAACATGTCCTTCGTATTTTTTCTATAATAGTCAGCGGAGAAGTGCAGGCGGTTATCCAGAAAATTAGCATCCAAACCGATATCCCAGCTTTCTGTTGTTTCCCATGAAATATCTCGTACGGCATACTTTTGCTGTGCGGCTGTAGTCACGGAAGAAACAATCCCCTGTGAATTCTGAAATAGTGCAGTGCTGTAATCAATTGCAGCTTGGTAAGGGTAATAATTATAAATAAAGTTACCGTTATCGTCATAAGCCCCGATACGTTCGTTTCCCAGTTTTCCCCAAGAGCCTCTCAATTTCAGGTAAGAAAACCAATCCATATTTATATTCTTGAAAAACTTCTCTTCAGAAATTACCCAACCAAGTGACACGGAAGGAAAATTGGCCCAACGACAATTGGATGCAAAACGTGAAGAACCATCCCGGCGGAGATTTGCTTGGATAAGATAGCGGTCTGCATAGCTATAGGTCATGCGTCCGAATAATGAGCGGTAAGCATATTCTTCCGCATTGCCACCATTATCCCGATAATCCTCCGAACCGAGGTCCAGGTAAGGATAGCTTGTCAACTGGTACTGGTCTCTGGATGCATCCAGGTTTTCCCAGAAAGCATAATAATCCTCGTAACCGATCATGACAGAGAAATCATGGCGCCCCAGTGTCTTGGCATAGTTGGCAAAGAACTGTGTTGTTATATCATGGCTGTCATTACGATTTTCCGTCAAATTGGTAGTGCGATAACCTCCCATGTAACCAACAGTGGTATTCGGATCTTCTGAACGGGTGTATGGAATCTGTTTGACAAAAGTTTTCTTCTTTACATTATTGAAATTGGGCGCCACGGCTGCTGATATTTTCAGCCCATTGACAGGAGTTATGTCAATACCGAGTTTACCGCCAATATTGGTTCCCCAGTTGGTAAAAGTGCCGCCATCTGTAATTTTGGCCAGCATATTTTCTCCATCTTTCACATCACCCCATAAGCCATTGGTCCATGTAGCAGCATAAATTGGCGGAATGTTTCGTCCACCTGCCCCCATGGGGTTGGAATTAGGCGAGAGAGCTTTAGAACGGGAAAAGTTCAAATCCAGATTTGCGGAAATATATTTATTTATATTGAAATCATTATTCACGCGTACCATAAAACGGTCATATTCCTTGTTTACATAGAGGCCGTCCGTTTTGTCATAGCGGAAAGAGGCTTTTGTACGAATAATCTTACCCCCACCAACAATGCTTAGAGTATGTGTCTGCCGGGGTGCGGAGCTTTTCAACAGAATATCTCCCCAATCCGTCATAGGATATTTGTCCGGATTAGTCGCATTATTCATGCTCCAGTTGGTAATTTCATCTTCCGTATATGTTTGGTACCATCCACCGTCTGGATTATCGTTATAGCGTGTTTCATTTACCATTTCCATGTAACGCTGGGCTCCTACATAGGTCGGCAACTTAGTCGGTATTTCCCACCCGTACTCAAAGTTGTAACTCAAAGCCACATCACCGCTCTTGGCACGTTTGGTCGTGATGACAATTACACCGGCTGCGGCACGTGAACCGTAGATCGAAGCCGAAGCAGCATCCTTCAATACGGACATACTTTCTACGTCTTCAGGATTTACGGAGTTGATATCACCCGGAATTCCGTCAATAATCACCAACGGACTGGAATCACCAATAGTTGTTACACCACGTATCTGGATAGAAGCACTACTACCGGGAGCTCCATTGTCACGACTGACCATTACTCCGGAAAGCGCGCCTTGCAAAGCTGTGGAAAGTTGGGTGGTACGACGGGCAGCAAGTTCGTCTCCTTTAACAGCTGTTACCGAACCGGTGAGGTCTTTCTTCTTCATCGTACCATACCCCACTACGACTACCTCATCCAATTGCGCATTGTCTTCCTGTAGAATAATGTTAATATTCCTCTGCTCGCCGATATTGACAGTCTGCGTTTGGTAGCCAATATAGGTTATTTGCAATGTAGAATTGGCAGAGGCACTGATACTGAAACGTCCGTTCATATCCGTAATTGTGCCTGCCGATTTTCCTACGACTTGAATATTTGCTCCGATAATAGGCTCACCATTTTCATCTTTTACTATCCCCGTAACTAAAAAATCTTTTTGCTGCGCACCCTTTTCCTTATCCGTAGAGTTAATGAGCATGATGTTTTTACCTTCTATAGCATGGCGAATGCCTGTATCCTTGAATATATCATTCAAAACTTCATTAACGGCTTTATCTTTCGCATTCACTTTGACATTACGTTTGATATTGATATCTTTTACGTTGAATACAAACAGATAGTCCGTTTGTTTCTCTATTTCATTAATCACTTGTCCGATTGTTATATGGTTGGAAACAATCGTAACATGAGCTGTCTGCGCATAGCTTCCTATAGCTAGAAGATTTCCTACACATAAGAAACAGACGTAAACAATAATTTTCATAATACGGAATAACTGTTTATTTTCTATAAATAATTCCTGGTATAGAGAATTTTTCATATTTTCGCAACATATTAGTTTATTAGGTTTAACTTGATCTAGAACTATTTTGTCAGTTGGTATAAACTGATGGAAAATGTGGGATGGTGTTGCAGCACTGTCCCCTTTTCTTTTTTAAATGTTTCTTTATTGTTTCATAGGCATTAGAAATATTAAAAAGTTAATTAATGGTTATCGTATTGCTCTCGTTATCTTTAATATAGGTAAATTTATTATTGAGGGCAAGCACACGTATTACATGTTCAATCCCATCATGGGTCCGGAATTTTCCGGTATAGTGCGCATCAAGAATCTGTTGATTGTTAATGACAAAATTCACATCATAATAGAGTTTTAATTTCTCCATTATATCGCGTAGGGAGATATCGTTGAAACAAATAAGCCCTTCTTTCCAACGAAAATAGTCTGTTGTATGTATCTTTTCTTTAGTAAGTTGGTTTTTACTTAGTCTGGCCATGTCACCTGGTTTCAGTTTCATGAGAGATACTTCACTTTTCTTTTGCAGAATTTCTACAGCACCTTCCAATAAGGCTGTTTCCCATATACTATCTTTCTCATAGGCCAGCACATTGAATTCTGTCCCCAGCACCCGGATATTGCATCGGTTAGTTCCAACAATAAAAGGTTGTTTTATATTAGAACTGACTTTAAAATATCCTTCACCATCTAATTCTACATGACGTACCTTTTTAGAAAACCGTCCCGGAAAAGTCAACCGGCTACCGGAATTCAGCCATACATGCGTTCCATCAGCCAGGTATAATTCGGCATGCTGGCCTGCCGGAACAACTACCGTTTGCATATTCTCCTCCTTGTCTTGTAAAACGTGGTGAGTGTAAAAATAAGTGGTTGCCACAGTAAAAACAATGACAGCCGCTATCCGTACAATAACATCGAGAACCCTCCTCAGCGGATCTTTCTTCTCTTGTTGTATATCAACGGGACTTTTAGTCTGCCATAACGTAATGTCATACAATTTACGTTGCCGCTTATATTCTCTAAGATGCTGTTCATCTTCGCGCAGCCACTCCATTATCCTCTGTGACTCTTTTTCAGAGGCATTTCCTGCTATATATTTTTGTAATAGTTCATCCATCTTTTTATCGCTTTCATTTATATAACGATTCATCTTCGGTTTACCCTAAACGAAAAAGAATATTTTTTTCAAAAGACAAAGGAACGTGCGTAGTAATCGGTGTTACATATGGTAAAAAAAGAAATAAAATAAAGGCAGGTAATCTTTTAGAGTTTTTCTAAAAGCCTTAAGTGATTTGGATATATGATATTCCACATCTTTGATTGAAATATTTAATTCGCAGGCAATCTCCCGATTTGTTTTATTTCCAAACCGACTGAGAGTAAATATACGGGAGGTTTGTTCAGGTAATGATTGCAATGTTCTTTGCACAATATCCATAACTTCTTTCGAGTATATTTCATTTGGATTACAGTCTTCCAGCGAGGAGAGGCGAAGAGCTAACTCTTCATTTTGTTTCTCACTAATCCGTGTTATGACCTGTTGTTTCATGCTTTCATGACGTAAGTAGTCCAAGGCTTTATTTCGCAAAATACTGAGCAATATCGGTTCAATATTTTCCACCGGGTTGTCCTGTATCCATTGCCACAGTTTGATAAGTGATTCAGATGCAATATCCTCGGCTACCATCTCATTGTGTATATATGATTTTACAAATAGAAAAGACTTTTTGTAATATCGCATATAAATATTATTAAAAGAATTCTCTGGACGAGTGAGTTTTGCAGGCATTTTAATTCTTTTTAGTTCATTAAAAATTTTGAGAAACAAAAATATAAAATGATATTTGATTCGCAAATTTTCTTTTTAGCTATTTATCCCAGCCAATTGTGACATGTGGTGAAAGCAACAGAATATTAAACACATTTGTTGCTCACTGTTACTATCTCATTCAAACATATAGTATGAAGGTCTTTTCCTATCGGAAGTGAAATCTTAATGGGTGTTTTCTAAATAAAAGATACCCTACATAAATGATTACACGTTACCGGATGAATACTAAGATTTTATTTTCCTGGGTAAAGCCGAATGGTTAGGCAGGTATGGTGTGCTCTATGAAAATGCACTTTTCTATCTCACCGGTACATTTGGGTTACATGGAATAATAAAAGGAATGGTTATCAATAATTATAATGCCAACAGAGGAGACTTCGGAAAGGACAGAATGAGGTTGTACCTGAAAAAAAAGAAGAGGGCAGAAACTATAGGATTCAAAAGTTGAAAGGGGAATAAAGTATTCGATCGAGTATACTGGAAACTATTCTTTCCCTCCCCAATCACCCCAAAACCTTATCAGAGAAGAAATAATACTCACATATGAAGAGTACCTGAAACCAAAAGTATCCTACTACTTGAACTAACACAGATTAAGAAGCAAAGAAAATACAGCGGCGGAAGGTACTCTCTATTTTTTTCTTCTCAATTATAGTCGTACCCAATATCAGACAGAAGAGAATGTATGAAAAATAAGAAATCGTTTTCTCTGTTTTAATGCCATTTTACCTGTATCTTTACGCCTCGAAAGACCTTATTCTCTTATATTATGAAGAAATAATACTCATAACAAGAGCGTCATATTGAACAAAAAATGTATATTTGCAGTGTTCGACTAGAGAAATGGCCGAATATGCAGAAAGCGTTTTTTGCTTTGTCATTGAGGGAAACGAAATCGCCAAATTTCATATAGTACCACTCGAAGAATGATGAGGGATATGACGCTCTAACTGTTTTGTATATGTATCTGATACAGCTTATGTTGTATCTTGACATAGCATTATAGCGTGAGAGTATTATTTCTTCTATTCATTTTTTGAGTGTGGCGTTTGGCGATGCCTGTTTCCTTGATGAGTAGGTAAATAAAGTCCTCACGTATTCTATGTTTCTATCCAAGTCATTTTATGAGTTTAACATTTTCTTAACATCGGTAAATTTAGCATTGTAAAACA